>JAGQJJ010000561.1 GCA_020430675.1 Myxococcales bacterium | reverse complement strand
CGGCCCCCGTCGCGCGGCCGATCGGCCACCTCAACGACCTCACGCCGGGTCGAGCGGTGCCCTTCCTCTGGCCCGACGAGGCCTCGCCAGCGCTGCTCATCAGGCTCGGCCGCGGCGCCGCCGGCGGGGTCGGCCCCGATCGCGACGTCGTCGCCTTCTCGGCCCTGTGCACGCACCAAGGCTGCCCCGTGCAATTTGAGAACGGCCGCTTCCTCTGCCCCTGCCACTACTCGCAGTTCGACCCCTGCCTCGGCGGCCAGTGCTATCAGGGCCCGGCCACCGAATGCCTCCCGCAGATTCGCCTGCGCCTCGACGCCGACGGCGCGCTCTACGTCGAAGGATGTGATGGTCTCATCTGGGGCCGCCTGGAGACCCCGCGATGACCGGCGACGACGAGCGCATCAGCCTGCCCATTCCGCCCCGCGATGCCACGGTGCAACAGACGGTCTGTCAGTATTGCACCGTGGGCTGTGGCTATACGGTCTATGCCTGGCCGCTCGGCCGCACCGGCGGCCCCGATGCCAGCGACAATGCCTTTGGCATCGACCTGAACCAACAGCAGAACGCCTTGACCGGGTTGGTCTACACGAAGTCGATGCATGCCATCGTGCAACGCGAGGGCCGGCCATCGCATGTGGCCATCGTGCCTGCCGCCGACTCGCCCATCAACCGCACCCGCGACCATTCGAGCCGCGGCGGGGCCAACGCGCTGACGACCTTCGCCAAGAACCGCCCGACGCGCGACCGGCTCACCACGCCGCTGATGCGCATCGGCGGCCAACTTCAGCCCGTCACCTGGGACGAAGCCATCGAGGTGCTCGCCCGCGTCATCGGCGGCGTGCGCAACCGCTTCGGCGCCGACGCGCTCACCGCCAAGGCGTTCGACCACGGCGGCGGCGGCGGCGGCTTCGAGAACAACTATGCCATCGGCAAGCTGTTCTTCACCGGCCTGGGCATGAAACACGTCGCCATTCACAACCGCCCGGCCTACAACTCCGAGGTCTGGGGCAGCCGCGACCGCGGGGTGCACGAGCTGCACTACACCGCCGAAGACGCGCGGCTCTGCGATACCCTGGTGCTCTGGGGCGCCAACAGCTATGAGACCGCGACCGCCTTCTTCACCAGCCATATGCTGCCCAACCTGCGCGGCGAGACGCTGGCCGAGAAGCACGCCGCGTTTGCCGCCGACGAAGCCATCGAACCCACGCGCTTTGTGGTCGTCGACCCGCGCGCCACGGCCACGGTCAACGTCGGTCGGATCATCGACGACGCCCGCGTGCTGCACCTGCGCCCCAACCTGGGCACCGACGTCGTGCTCGCCGATGCCATCGCCCGGGTCGTCTTCGAGCATGGCTGGCATGACAAGGCCATGCTCGAAGCGCGCACGGCCAAGGACACCTTCGCCGCCTACGCCGAACGCTCGCTCCAGCAAGCGCGCCCGCTCGCCGCCGTGCTCGCCGACGCCGAGCGCATCACCGGCGTGCCGGTCGCGCAGATGGAACAAGCGGCCGAGTGGATGGCATCGCCGAAGGGCACCCATCGCCGTCGCACGCTGACCATCTATGAGAAGGGTCTCATCTGGAACCAGCGCAACCATGACACCATCGCCGCCATCGTGCAGCTCTCGGTGCTCGCCGGCCACATCGGTCGCCCCGGCACCGGCTGCGGGCGGCAGGGCGGCCATCAGGAGGGCTACGCGCGCCCCGGCTACCCGGGCAGCCGCCCGCCGGTGAACGTCGACGAGTACCTGCTGGCCGACAAAGGCAAGCTGTTCTGGGTCATCGGCACCAACCCCTATCGCACCACGCTCAACGCGCAGAGCCTGCGCAAGAAGATCGCCGCGCGCACCCAATGGCTCGACGCGGCCATGGGCACCGCCGGCGAGCCGAGCGAACCGGCGGCGCGCGCCGATGCCATCGTCGCCGCGCTCACCCGCGGCCCCGGCCTGTTCATGGTGGTCAACGAGCTGTACCTGACCGAGACCGCCGCCGACGCCCATCTGGTGCTGCCCGCCGCCGGCTGGGGCGAGGCCGAGCTGACCTCGATCAACTGCAACAGCCGCCTGTTGCGCCTGTACGACCGCTTCATGGACCCACCGGGCGTCGCCCGCCCCGACTGGGCCATCATGGCCGCCACCGCCCGCGCCCTGGGCTTGCAAGGCTTCGACTGGAAGACGCCCGAAGCGGTCTTCCTCGCCGCCGCCGAGGTCTTCCCCGACAACCGCGTCGACGAGATCGGCGCCGAAGCCCTGCCCGTCGAGACCTATACCGGCGTCACCTATGCCTTCCTGCGCCAGCGCGGCCAGCAAGGCATCCAGACCCCGGTACGGCGCGATCCCAAGACCGGCGAGCTCATCGGCACGGTGCGGCGCTATACCCATCGCTTCGGCACGCCCGACGGCCTGTTCCGATGGCATGGCAGCGACCCGTGGGATGGCTTCCCCAAGCAGGTCGCCCGCTACCTGACCGGCGAGCGCGCCAAGGCTCATCCCTTCTGGCTGACCACCGGTCGCAACCAGACGCTCTGGCAGACGGGCTACCACGACGTGCACCTCGAACAGAAGATGAGCGTCGTGCCCTACCCCTACGTCGAGCTGCACCCCGACGACGCGCGCGCGCTCGCGGTCACCACCGGCGACCTCGTCGAGCTGCACAACGACGAAGGCAACGCGGTGTTTGCCGTGCGCGTCACCGAAGCCACTCGCCCCGGGTTGCTCTTTGCGCTGCAATTCCACCCCCGCGGCACCGCCAACGCGCTCATCTCGGCCTACACCGATCCCAAGACCACCATCCCCTGGTACAAAGGCACCCGCGTCGGTCTGCGCAAGCTGCGCGGCCGGGTGCCCGACACCGCCAGCGGGCTCGACACGCACCGCGTCTGACGCGCCGCGGGCCCAAGCGCCGCCATTTTTGTCGCCGACAACCGCACCATGCGGGCTGCGAGCGCATCCAACGGGCGCCCAGGGGTGCATGAAGGCGCACCCGAGGAGAGTGAAACTTGTCCAAGACCATCTTCATCACCGGCAGCTCGACCGGCCTCGGCCGCGCCACCGCCCTGCTCTTTGCCGAGCGGGGGTGGAATGTCATCGCCACGATGCGCAACCCAGGCAAAGAGACCGAGCTGGCCAAGGTGCCCGGCATCACCTTGATGCCGCTCGACGTGACCGACCCGGCCCAGATCAAAGAGACCGTCGCAGAGGCGCTGGCGCTCGGCCCGGTCGACGTCGTCTTCAACAACGCCGGCTACGGCCTCGCCGGTCCCTTCGAGGGCGCGACCGACGAGCAGATCACCGACGAGATCAACACCAACCTGCTCGGCGTCATGCGCGTCACCCGAGCCTTCCTGCCCGCCCTGCGCGCCCAGCGCTCGGGCACCATCCTCACCACCACCTCGATCGGCGGCCTGGTCACCTTCCCCATGAACTCGGTCTACCACGCCACCAAATGGGCCCTCGAAGGCTTCAGCGAAAGCCTCGCCTACGAGCTCGCCGGCTTTGGCATCCGCGTCAAGACCGTGGCGCCGGGTGGCATCAAGACCGACTTCGCCGGCCGCTCGCTGGTGCTCACCCCGCACGAAGCCTACGCCGAACCCATGGCCAAGGTCGCCGCCGTCTTCATGAGCCCCGAACGCCGCGCCCAGGGCTCCACCGCCGAGCAGATCGCCGAGGTGGTCTTCGAGGCCGCGACCGATGGCAAGGACCAGGTCATGTACCTCGCCGGCGCCGACGCCAAAGCCACCTATGCCCAGCGGCAAGCGGTCGGCGTCGATGCCTTCCGCAAAGCCGTCGCCCAACGCTTTCTGGGCTGACCCCTCAACCGATGCCCA
>JAGQJJ010000560.1 GCA_020430675.1 Myxococcales bacterium | reverse complement strand
CGCGAGGCATCATCGACCTGGTCGGTGTCAGGCGACCAGCCTGGGGCCTGCTTGCCGATGGGCTGACCGGGGATGTAGCGCGGGCCGACCACCATGGGGAAGACAAACTCATAGTTGCCCGCGTCGTAGGTGAGGTGCTGCACATAACGCAGCGTGATGTCGATGGCCTCGCCGGGCGCGATGTTGGCCACCGACTGGGTGAAGATATTGGGCCGCTCCTGCTCGAGCAACGCCGCGGTGTGCCCCTCGCTCTTGGCGGCTTCGTAGGTGGCCTTGGCCTCGGCGCGCTTCTTGATCTGGGCGCGAATGACCCGATCGCCGATGCGGATGGTCAGGTCATCGACCGCCGCGTTCTCGGGCAGCGGGAAGACATACATCGCCTCGATCGGCTCGGCGAAGTCATTGCGATAGGTCTGGGTGACGTCGACCTGGGCCACGAAGCCGGTGACCTCGGCGAAGACCTTGGTGTGCTGCAATGGCAGGGGCACTTCTTTGTCGCCCCGTTTGACCCGCAGCAGCGGCAGGCGGCCGGGCGCGGTGCGAACGTCGGTGGCGATCTGGAGCACGTCGGGGGCGGGTTCAAAGACGGGTTCACGGGCGGTCTGGGCGATGGCCAGGGTGGGCAGCAGCAGCAGGGCCAGCCCGGGCAGCAGGCTTCGCGATGACATGGGGCCTCCTTGCACCGATGGCATCGGTGCCATCGGCGGCGTCGAGAGCAGTGAAGCGAACGAACATGGGCTGAGACACGCCCCCGCCGCCGCGGTTCCCCAAAAAATCGGCGCGCCGTGCCCCTGGAGTCCTTCCGCGAGGTCTTGCTACGTTGGTCGGAGCGCAAACTCTGGGGGGAGACCAATGATGAGCGCAAGAGCATGGATGATCGCGGCCCTGTGCACCACGCTGACGCTGGGTTCAGGTTGTGACGATGACGACTCGGCGGCTTCGGCCGACGCCTCGGTCGACGCCACGACGGGCGGCGAAGGCGAGGGCGAAGGCGAGGGCGAAGGCGAGGGCGAAGGCGAGGGCGAAGGCGAAGGTGAGGGCGAAGGCGAAGGTGAGGGCGAAGGCGAAGGTGAGGGCGAAGGTGAGGGCGAGGGCGAAGGTGAAGGTGAAGGAGAGGGTGAAGGTGAAGGAGAGGGCGAAGGCGAAGGCGAGGGCGAAGGGGAGGGAGAGGGCGAAGGCGAAGGAGAGGGCGAAGGTGAAGGTGAAGGTGAAGGTGAAGGAGAGGGCGAAGGTGAGCCCCCGCGCCCCGGCGAGCGCACGCTGGCCAGCTGCGAGACCAATATCGGCGCGGGCGTGCCGGCGTTCTTTGCCACCTACTTCAAGTGCGTCACCATCGCGGTCGATGGCACCGACGTCGTGATCACGACGCAGGATCTGCCGCCGCACCGCAGCTATTACTACGGCAACGGCAACCCGAACTACGCCGACTTCGACTTCAGCCGGGGCCCGCAGTACCGGCCAAACCCCAATACGCTCGCCGCGCAGAACGTGTCGATCCGCATCGCGATGAACCCGCAGTCCAAGGGGCTGACCATTGACGACCAGCTCGTCGACCTCACGATGCGCACGAGCAACGAAGAGTTCCCCGGCGGCCCGGCCGGCGTGGCGCTCGACAGCGTGATCATGTTCAACGCGACCGCCGCCCCCGGCGACCGCATCGAGCAGGAGCGCTTCACGTTCGACAATTACGAGGCCCACCCCGAAAACCGCGGCACCTATCACTACCACAGCGCAACGCCGGGGCCGCTTGAGGTGCTGCGCCATCTGGGCGCCACCCGCTCGGCGGTGCCCGGTGAAGCCGCGGTCGAGGTCTTTGGCATCATGTGCGATGGCACCCTGGTCTTCGGCTGCACCGAGCTGGATGGCTCAATGCCAGACGACGGTGACTTCGACGCCCAGAATGGCCATGTGCATGACATCATCGATGCCGATGGCACCAACCATTTTGCCGATCGCTATCACACCCATATCTGCCCGGGGCTCTTCCCGGCCCACCAGTTCACGCCCGAGATTCAGTATTACCGGACCTGCGGTTCGCCGCGGCTCGGCCCGCCCATGCCCTGATCACGGCCAGCAGCGCCAGGGTCCACCAGCCGCGCGGTCGCCGCGTGCCGGTATCGGTGCCCGGTCGCACGGCGCAGCCGTCCCCTCCCCGTTGGTCGATACCGACCACCGGCCCGCCCACATCACCGCGCGCGGCGTCGAGCGCGATGGCGTCGAGCGGGGCCGCGTCGATCTGAGCCGCGTCGACCGCTGCGTCCGGCATGACCGAAGCATCGGCGACGGCGTTGCAGTCGACGCCGCCTACGCCGGTCGCCATCACCGGCTCCCAGAACTGCGCGATCAGCGGCGTCGCCGGCGCGTCGTCGGGGCAGACCTGCGGGCAGACCTCGGCGTAGGTCAGGTGCCCCTGCCATGACTGGCCATCCTCGGTCGAGAAGAAGTGCACGCCGTCATCGCGCTGGCCGCAGCCCCAAAGGCGACCGCCGCGCGGCGCCGCTTCAAGGCAGAAACTCGGGCCGCCCATGACCTGCGCGGGCGCCCCGCCCGACAACGCGGCGCGCCAGAGCCGCGTCCGATCGACCAGGACAAACCGGAAGCCGCCAAACTCAACCGCTCGGGCGACAACGCTGCCGGCGAAGTCCCCGACCTCGACGGGCCCATCGTCGGTGAGCCGAAACAGCCCGATGCGCCCGCCGCCCAACGACCAGGCGAGGTAAGGCTGCTGGCCGTCGGCGGTGAGGCCGACCAAATCAAATGCCACCGGCGCGCCTTCGATGGCCACTTCGGCGAAGGTCTGCCCGGCGTCATCCGAGGTGAAGAGATACCGCACCGCGCGGGCGCCGACGACCAGCACAAAGACCCGCCCGCCGGGCCCGGCCGCGACGCGCTCGACGGTGCCGTCGGCCGTCCAGGCGCGCGCGAAGCTTCGACCGCCATCGGCGCTGATGTACAGCGCGTCATCGACACCGTCGGCCGTGGGCAGATAGATCCGAGCGGGCGCATCCGGCGCCACCGCGCGTTCGAGCACCATGCGCGCGCCGAGCGGCTCGACCGGCTGCCACGAACAGCCCCAGTCATCGGTCGAGACCACGCCGTTGGTCGTGCCCGCCAGCACCCGCCCGCCTTCGAGCAGTTCGGCCCAGAGCACCAGACCCGGCATGGCTTCTTCCGGCGTCCAGCGCAGCACGCCGCCCTCGCGGTGCAGCAAGCCATAGGCGGCCATCGCGCCGACGGTCTGCTCCCCGTCGCGCAGCACATCGATGCCAAACGGCAGGACGCCGTGCGCGCGCGCCGCGAGCGGCGCGGCGAGCAGCATCACCAGCACCGCAGCCGGGCAACGCCCGTACCTCATTGGGCCGCGGGCCCCGCGTCGGGCGATGCCATGTCGACGGGCATCATGTCTGCCGGTGCCATGTCGACGGGCATCATATCGGCAGGCATCATGTCAGCAGGCGTCATGTCGGCCGGTGCCATGTCAGCAGGCAGCATGTCCGCCGGTGCCATATCGGCCGCCGCCATATCCATCGCGGGTGCCATGTCGGGCGCCGGCGGCGCCGCGTCGGGCGCCGGGCGGTTGACGCATTCAGCCTGGCGGCAGACCTGGCCTTCAGGACACCCACGGCGCTCGAATCGATAACAATCGCCGCTGCAAACGCGCAGCGCGTCGCCGTCGCAACCGGTGACCGCGCCCGGCTCGCACTGGCAGTCATTGACGCATTGACGCTGCTCGGGCTGGCAGTCGAAGCCGCGCGGGCAGTTGTCGGGCGCGGTGCGGCAGCCGGGCGCGCAGGCCCCGGGCCCGGCGCCTTCGACCTGGCAATAA
>JAGQJJ010000559.1 GCA_020430675.1 Myxococcales bacterium | reverse complement strand
CGAGCCGCACCCGGCCCTGCACCGTCGCCGGCGGGCTCGGCAGCAGGCCGAGGATCGAGCGCGCGGTGACGCTCTTGCCGCAGCCGCTCTCGCCGACGAGCTCGACCGCCTCGAAGCGCCGCGCCTCAAGCTCGAAGGCCGTGTGCGCCGCCTGCTGGGCGACCTGCCGCCGGGCAGCTCGGCCATCCTGGTCACCGACGACCGCACCTTTGTCGAGGGCGCGCCCGAGGTCACCGAGCGCCTGCCGGTCATCTATGCGCCCGAAGCCCTGCACGGCTATCTCGACCGCCGGCTGCCGGTGGCTGACGACCTGCCCGACGCCGCCGCCGCCGAGGCGCGGCTCGATCAGTCGATCCTGCGCTACGCCTTGTTGCACGCGGCGCAGATGCGGCCTGAGGCCATCGACCGCATGCTCGCCGACCGCCAGATCGGAGCCACGGCCATTGACGACCAGCCGCCGCGCGCGGTCTTTCAGTGGCGGCTGCGCGCCGCGCAGCAGATCGCGCTTGAGATCGTGCTCGCCGAACGCACTGCGGTGCGCGCCGCCGATCCGCGGTTTGCGCGCCTGCTGACCGCCTCATTGCTGCTGCCGTTGCGCCAATGGGCCCATGGCGAGGAGCTGGATCTCAGCGAGGTCACCCTGTCGGCGCATCTCGACCGCGCCGAGGCGCGCGGCGCGTGGGCTTCGGCCTCAGCGGCCGAGCGGGCCCGCGTCTGGAGCGCGCTCAAGACGCTGCTCGACCTGCTGAGCAACCGCGCCGGTCTGGTCGACCGCCTGCCGCCCGACGTGGCCCCGCTCGCCTCGCTGATCCCCGACGCCTCGATGCTGGTGCGCGATGGCAAACGCTGGATCTGGACGTTCGACGCCGAGGGCCTGCCCATCGACATGAGGCTGGCCGAAGCCGACGCCGGGCCGATCAGCGAAGCGCCGAGCGACCGGCGGGACCGCAGCCCGCTCCTCGATCCGCCCCGAGGCAAGGACGGTGGCCGGTTCCGCGCGCTGGGCGACGAGACGTTTGAGGCGCCCCGCCGCCTGCATCCGGGTGACCCGTTGCCGATGACCGGCGAGTTCCGCGCCTGGAAGGCCGGCCCCGACGGCGCCCCGACCGAAGGTTCGATGGATGACGCCCACAGCGTCGCCGATGGCTCGCTGGGCGACGGCGGGCGCAGCGAAGAGCGCGGGCCGCGTACGCTGGCCGAGATCGTGCCGCGCGTGCCCGCCGCCGACGCCGCGCGTTTCCTCGAAGCGGTCGACGAGGCGCTCGGTCCGGTGGTCGACGGCGCGCTGAGCGTCGCCCGTCTGGGCGCGGCCGGCCTGCTGCCGACCATCCCCGCCGGCCCGAGCGTGACCCGGGCCATCGCCGACGGCGCGTCGCCCGCGGCCCAGATCGTGCTCGCGGAAGCGGTCGGGCGCGTGCGCGAGCACCTGGGCGTCATCGAGAAGTTCGTCTTCTGGCTGGCCGCCGCCCGCGCATTGGCCGGACCGCGCACGTCGACGACCGAGCTGGCGGTGTTGCTGGTGCGAGCCCGGGGCTTGCGCGGCCGCGGCACCGCCGAGCAGCACGCGCGGCTGGCGCTGCGCACCCTGCAAGCCGAGCTTCGCGTGCTCTGCCCGCGGGCCCGGGTGCCGGGCACCCTGTTCCGCCGCACCGCCGCGCCGGGCACCGATGCCGACGCGCTGGTCAAATGGGGTCAGAATCTGGCGCAGCGGGCGGGCGAGCTGACCCGGCTGCTGCGCGATGGCTCGCCGCCCGACGTGCTCACCGAGGCGGCGTGGCGCGCGCTGCGCACACGACTGCGGTTGCTGGTGGTCGACGGCGACGCCGGCCTGCCCGGCTTTGTCGAGGTCATCGCCGCGGTCCACACCGTCGCTGGGGCGCGCATCACCGATTGGCTGACCCAGGCACCGACGACGCGCCAGCTCAGCGCGTTGCTGCTCTCGGCGCATCAGTTCATGGATTCCGAGCAGTTGGGCGAGGGCGGCTTGTTCGCCGCGCTGGCGTTGGGGCTCAACCGCAACGGCGTCGAGGCCGCCGGCCTGCCGCTGCCCGCGCGCGACAGCAGCGAAGCGGGCGATCTGATCCGCAACGCCGGCCGCGCCCGGGGCCCGGTGGCGCTCATCCTGACCAACGACGACGCCCACGGTCGCCTGGCCCGCAGCGCGCCCCCGCGCCGCGGCTCAGCGCTGGTGCTGACGCCCGATGAGGTGGCCACGCATACCAAGCGCCTGGGCTTCGAGGTGATCTTCCTCGACGATCCGACCATCGACGCCGGCATGCTGCCGTTGCCGCCGGCCCCGGTCGTCACCCCGCCGCTCGCCGATGACATCGACGCGGCCCTCGATTGGTGGACGACCCACCGCTGATCCCCGCGACCAAGGAGGACGAGCCGTGCCACGCGCGCTGCTTTGGACCGCGCTCTGCGCGCTGATCGGGTGCGTGCCGCGCGCCGGCGGCAGCGATCGCTCCACCGACGCGCGCGTCGGCGGCCAGGGCGGCGCTGGCGGTGCCGATGACGGGGGGCCGCCCGGCGACCAGGGGCCGATGGGCGGCGAAGGCGGCGAAGGCGGCGAAGGCGGCGAAGGCGGCCGGGGCGGTGAGGGCGGTGAGGGCGGTGAGGGCGGTGAGGGCGGCATGGGCGGCCAGGGCGGCATCGCCGGCATGGGCGGCATGGCCGGTCAAGGCGGCATGGGCGGCATGGGCGGCATGGCCGGTCAGGGGGGCATGGGCGGTGAAGGCGGCGCCCCCAGCGGTCCGCCCCACATCGACCAGCTTGTCGCCCAGCCGGCGCGCGTCACCCAGGGCGGTCGGGTGGTCATCACCGCCACCGTCTCCGACCCCGACGGCGACGTCGACTTCGGCGCCCTCGAGCTGCCCGGCGGCACCCTCTTCGCCGAGTTTGCCCCCGGCGCCGCGCCCGGCGTCTGGTCGGTGGTCGTGCAATGGGAGGATCTCAACGCGCTCGAACCCATTGATCTGGCCCAGGGCGGCGAGCTGGAGCTGGTCTTTGTCGCCCGCTTTGTCGACGCCCTCGGCGGCGAAGACGCCGAAGAGGTGGGCATCACCGCCCATTGTGGCGGCCTTGGCGCCTGCGAAGGCACCTGCACCGACCTGACCACGCCCCGCGACTGCGGCCGCTGTGGCGAGGTCTGCGCCGTGCCCGGCTCGGCCTGCCTCAACGGGACCTGCGGCTGCGCGCTTGGCGCCGACCTGTGCGGCGGGGCCTGCACCCCGCTCGACACGCCGATGAACTGCGGTCGCTGCGGCGTGACCTGTGACGAGCCGGGCGCGAGCTGCCAAGGCGGCGAATGCGTCTGCACCGGCCGCTGCCTCACGCCGCGCCCCGGCGAGGTGATCGTCACCGAGTTCATGTCGAACCCCGGCGCGGTGCTCGACTCGGCCGGCGAGTGGATCGAGCTGACCAACGTCTCTCCGCGGCCGGTCGACCTCGCCGGCGTGCGGGTCGGCGACCCCGCTGCGGTGATGAACGATGGCCCCGACTCAGTGCTGATCGGCGGCCCATTGCCCATGGCACCCGGCGCGACGGTCGTGCTCGCCAAGGTTCTTGATCCGATGTCCAACGGCGGCGTCACGGTCGACGTGCGCTTTCCGCTGTTGTCATTGCGCAATACCGACGACACCATCGTGGTGGTCGACCCCGACCGCGCCGAGATCAGCCGGGTGGCCTACGACGGGGCATGGCCACTCGCCGAAGGGCATTCGACGCAGCTCGATCGGCGCATCAACCCCAACCTCGAAGACGTGAACGACCCCGCCTTCTGGTGCCTGGGCAGCGCGCCCTGGCCCGGCAGCGCCGGCGATCAGGGC
>JAGQJJ010000558.1 GCA_020430675.1 Myxococcales bacterium | reverse complement strand
TGTCCTTGATGGCCGCCTTGACCGCGTCCGAGTCGACGTCGCTCTTGAACTTGCCGAGATCGAGGCCGATCTCCTTGGCGTAGCCCTCGATGTCGGTCGGCGAAAGCGCACGCTGGTTGGCGAAGAGCTTGTCGTGCATCTCCCAGAACTTGCCCTGCTTGCCGGCGGCGACGGCGGCCTGCGAGGCGTAGGGCGCGTCCTTGTGGAAGGGCAGCGGGTTGTGCTTGAAGACGACCCGCACGTCCTTGCCGTAGGCCTCTTCGATCTGCTTCACGGTCGGCAGAACGCGGTTGCAGAACGGGCACTGGAACTCGCTGAACTCGACGATGGTGACCAGCGCGTCCTTGCCGCCCTTGATGAAGTCGCTCTCGCCGACGGGCACCTTGTAGACGGTCTTGTCATCGGCGGGCGGCGACGGGCGGCGAGCAGCGGGGGCCTCGGCCTTGGTCTTGCCGCCCTTGGTCAGCTCGGCGTAGAGCTGCGCGCGCGGGGTGCCCTTGGCGATGAGCGCCTCGGCCTTCTTGATCTCTTCGTCGATGACCTTCTTGAAGGCGTCGACCGGCTTGGCGCCGATGAGCTGACGGCCGTTGACGAAGAAGTTGGGGGTGCCGCGGGCGCCGAACTGGTTGGCGAGCGCCATGTCGTCGGCGATGATCTTCTTGGTCGCCTCGGACGCCATGTCGTCCTTGAAACGCTTCAGGTCGAGGCCCAGCTCCTGGGCGTAGCCCTCAAGCTTGTCGGCGCCGAGGTCGCGCTGGTTGGCGAACAGCTTGTCGTGCATCTCCCAGAACTTGCCCTGATTGCCGGCGGCGACGGCGGCCTGCGAGGCGCCCATGGCGTTGTTGTGGAAGGGCAGCGGGTTGTGCTTGAAGACGACCCGCACCTTGTCGCCGTACTCGTCCTCGAGCTGCTTCACCGTGGGCAGAACGCGGTTGCAGAACGGGCACTGGAACTCGCTGAACTCGATGATGGTCACGAGCGGCTCGCTGCCACCCTTGCCGAACGAAGCGCCGGTGGGGATGGCATAGACCGTCTTGTCATCTTCGGCGGGGCGCGCGTTGGGGCGCTTGGCGGGCTCCTTGAAGTTCTTCTTCACCATCGCGGCGTAGACGGCGTCGGGCTTGGTCCCGCCCTTGATCGCCGCCTCGGCATCGGCGAGCTGCTTGTCGATGACCGCCTCGAAGCGCTCGAACGGCTGGGCGCCGCTGAGCTGCTCGCCGTTGATCATGAAGTTGGGCGTGCCGCGCGCGCCGACCTTCTCGGCGAGCTTCTGGTCCTCTTCGATGACCTTGGCGGTCTCGGCCGAGGCGACGTCCTTCTTCCAGGCGGCGACGTCGAGGCCGATCTCCTTGGCGTAGCCTTCGATGTCGCTCTCGCCCAGCGCCTTCTGGTTGGCGAAGAGCTTGTTGTGCATCTCCCAGAACTTGCCCTGCTTGCCGGCGGCGATGGCGGCCTTGGCGGCGAAGGGCGCGTCCTTGTGGAAGGGCAGCGGGTTGTGCTTGAAGACGACGCGCACCTTGTCGCCGTACTTCTCGTGGATCTTCTCGACGGTGGGCACCACGCGGCTGCAGAAGGGGCACTGGAAGTCGCTGAATTCGACCACCGTGACCGCGGCGGTCGCCGGGCCCTGCGCGGCGCTGGTGCCGATGGGGATGATGTCGCTGTCGGTGGTCTTCGGCGCTTCGACGGCCTTGGCGTCGCCCGCCTTGTCGCCCGCCTTGTCGGCGACCTGCTCGGTGCCGGGCGTGGTCTCGCCCGACTTCGACATCTGCTTGCCGATGATGAACGCGGCTGCACCGATCACGATGAAGCCGAGAATCGCGGTTTCTTTCTTCATGTTTCCGATTCCCTCAGTGGCCGCCGCGACTTCAGCGCGGCGGTCCGGGCGCCCGACGCGGGCGCGAAGAAGCTTGAGGACGACGCGCGGCGCGCGCCGTCATGGGGCGACAAGCCCCGAATTCAAAAGATGAATTGACGAGTGATGGATCGCGCGGGCGATCAGCGCGGAGGCGGCGTGCGCGGCGGCACATGCCGATCGACCGGGCGCGCGATGAACTCTTCGGGTTCGCTTCGGGGCAAGAGGCCCCGAGCACGTTGCGGCGCAGTGGCGGGCCGCGGCGCGATCAAGAGGTTGAAGCCGGCGCCACCGACGGCGATGGGATCGCCCGAGGTGCACCAGGGCCCCGGCTCAAGGCAGCGGGGGCCGGCTGGCGCAGGCATCCGGGGGGCACGTTCGGCGGCGTCTTCGATGCCGCAGGTGCCGTCGGTCGTGCTGCACAGGGTGTTGTCGTCGGCGCTGGGCGCGTCGTTGTCGTCGTCGTTGTTGCAGTCTTCGCCGCAGGCCGGGTCGACGGGATCGGTCCACGGCGCCACGCGCACGCCGGCCGAGGTCAGACAGGTGCCGATGTCGCTGGCGCCCAGCGCGGGCAGGGCGAGGAGCAGAATCGCAGCGGCGGCGAGGGGTCGGAGCAAGCAGCCCTCTCAACAAGACGCGCAGTGGTACCACTGCGCAGGCATCGGCGTCAACGCTGCGGCGGTCGTTCGATCATCCATCGAGGGCGACGCGGGTGAGCTGAATCGCCAACACGCCGTTGTCATCGACGAGGATGCCGACCGCCACCGTGCGGTCGCCAGCGCGGAGCGTGACGACGGGCGGGTCGCCGGGATCGAAGGGCAGGACATGGCCGGGGGCGAGCGCGCCGACCTCGCCGGCGGTGAGCGTGAGCTGGCCGAGCTCGACGGCGAGTGGGACAGGCAGCGTTTCGATCGTGGCGTCGTGCATGGGGGTCTCCGAGCGGGGCGCGAGCGTGAGGCGGCCGTGGGCGACGCGGACGGGCCCGAGCGGACCGCGGGCGTGTTCGAGGCGCAGGCCGCCGGGCAGTGGCAGCAGGTCGCCGGACCTGGGCGCGACGGCGACGCGCACCGAGCCGCCGCGAATCCAGAGCGGCACCGGCACGGCATCGACCGGGCCGCGGCCGACCGGGGGCGCATCGGGCAGGTGCCAGACCGCAAGGCCAGGCGTGCCCGCCAGCTCGACGCGCCAGGCGATTGCCGCGTGGCCGGGGCACGGGCAGGCCCAGGTCGGGTCGCCGCCGTGCACCCATTCGAGCGCGGGTGTCTCGGGCAGTCCACCGAGCCAGGCGAGGGCGAGCCAGGCGAGCAGGCCCTCTTCGGCGGGCGAGAGCGGCAGCGGCGCGGCCGGCTCGGCGGGCGCACCGCTGAGGCGAGCGACGGCCAGTGAGAGGAGGTGGCTGTCGATCTGCAGATGGCCGGCGCCTTCTTGCGCGGTGCGGAAGCCAACCGCTGCGACGGAACGCGCGCCGCGGGGCAGGCCGACCGGGCGGATGCCGATCGAGAGCTCCAGCAGGCGGGCCCAGCGCGCGGCGGCTTCGAAGGCGGCCTCGGGCCGCGCAAGATGTCGACCGAGCGCCGTCGCCGCGGCGCGAGCGGCAGGGTCGGGCGGCCGGAGGGGACGCGGCCAGCTCACGAATCAGGGTCTCCGGCGGCGACGGCGGCGCCGGCCAACAAGGCATCGACGCGGGTGGCGGCGCGGCCATCGATGCGACCGGCGGGGCCGATCAGGAGGATGTCGCCAGGCGCCAGGCTCGGGTCGGCCACGAGGCGCAACCCGCCTGGCAGCGGGGGATCGGCGAGGGCAGCCAGGTCGCCGGGGTGCAACCGGATCTCAAGCCAGGGCGCGGCGGGCGCCAACTCAAGGGCCGTGGCCAGCATTTGTTTTGAATGATCCGGCGGCCACCGGGATCTACGCTCTTTCCCTACGCGGCGCGCGTGCGAGATCACGAATCAGGGAATCCGGCGCCGCTCGCC
>JAGQJJ010000055.1 GCA_020430675.1 Myxococcales bacterium | reverse complement strand
AGGGCCCCCGCGCGCTGATGAGCACGCTCGAAGCCGCGCCCGCGGGCACGCTGATCCGCTTGCTGGTGCAACGTGACCAGCGTCGCGTGTTCATCGCCCTCACCCGTTGAACTCAACCAATCCGATATTTACGTGATCGGAAACCTGGGTTACCGTCTCGGCGGCTTCGCGCGTTTCGGAGGGTTATATGACCACTTGGTCGCGTATTCTGGCAGGTGCGCTCTGCGCGCTGTGGGCGACGGCGGCCGTCGCGCAGGATGTGCAGAATTTCCGGCCGGCGCCGGGCACCTGGGGCGGCTTCAGCGTCGAGGGCGCCAAGGTGCCCAAGCACCTCGAGTTCGTGCCATCGCTGGTTCTCAATTACGGCAAGCAGCCCCTGGTCTACCGCGACACCGCGGGCGACGTCGATCGCGAGATCGTCTCCGACCTGGCCACCGGCAACCTGCTGCTGACCCTCGGCGTGCTCGAACGCCTTGAGCTGTCGGTCGACGTGCCGCTGCACTACACCGCCGGCGAGGTGGTCGAAGCCAAGGGCGAAGACGGCATCTCGATCGGTGATGTGCGCTTCCTGCCCAAGCTGCGGCTCTTCGGATTGGAGCAGGAGCGCGGCTTCGGCGCGGCGATCGCGGTGCCGGTCTCGTTCCCCACCGGCAACGACAATGGCTATGTCGGCGATGGACAGATCGTCGCCAACCCCAAGCTCATCCTCGAAGCCCGCGGCGCGGGCGTGCGGCTGGCCACCAACGGCGGCATTCGCGTGCGCCCCAACGAGCGCACGGTCGGCGATCTGGAGGTGGGCACCGAGGTCACCTACGGCGCCATGCTCGGGGTCGAGCTGGGCACCGAGAACGTGGTCGCCATGGGCGAGGTCTTCGGCGCAGCGGCCATCGGCGACATCAAGGCCGACAGCCACAGCAACCCGCTCGAAGCCCTGCTCGGCCTGCGCATCTTCGTGCCCGGCGGTCCGGTCTTCACCCTGGGCGGCGGCACCGGCCTCATCGCCGACTACGGCTCGCCGCTGTGGCGCGTGCTGCTCGGTTTTGCGTGGCATAACCGAGTCTACGACCGCGACGGCGACGGCCTGCTCGACGAGGTCGACAAGTGCCCCGACGACCCCGAAGACAAGGACGGCTTCCAGGACGAAGACGGCTGCCCCGATCCCGACAACGATCAGGACACCATTCTCGACGTGGTCGACGCCTGCCAGCTCGATCCCGAGGATCACGACGATTGGGAAGACGCCGACGGCTGCCCCGATCCCGACAACGACAACGACAAGATCCTCGACGTCGATGACAAGTGCCCCAACGAGCCCGAGACGGTGAATCAGTGGCAGGACCAGGACGGCTGCCCCGATGAGGTGCCCGACACCGACGGCGACGGCCTGCTCGATCCGGTCGACAAGTGCCCGCAGCAGCCGGAAGACAAGGACGGCTTCGAAGACGAGGACGGCTGCCCCGACCCCGACAATGACCAGGATGGTCTGCTCGACACCGTCGACCAGTGTCCGAACCAGCCGGAGACGCGCAACGGCTTTGAGGATCAGGACGGCTGCCCCGACGAGCGGCCGACGCCGACGCTGGTGCGGGTGACGAAGCAGAAGATCGAGATTCTGGAGAAGGTGTTCTTCCACACCAACAAGACCAGCATCAAACCCGAGAGCTTCAACGTCTTGCAGCAGGTCGCCGAGGTGCTGGTGCAGAACCCGCAGATCAAGCGCGTGCGGATCGAGGGTCACACCGACAGCGTGGGCAAGGATGCCTACAACCTGAAGCTGTCGCAGGGCCGCGCCGAGTCGGTGCGCAAGTTCCTGACCGACCGCGGGGTCGACGTCAGCCGGCTCGATGCGGTCGGCTTCGGCGAGACGATGCCCATCGCCGACAACTCGACCAGCGACGGCCGCGCCGAGAACCGCCGCGTCGAGTTCACCATCATGGAGCAGGAATAAGGCGCCGCAACGCGCGCCCGGCGCCCGCGCCCGACCCCGCCCGCCGCACCGCTGGTGCAAATTTGAAGCGCACTGCGGGGTTGCCCTAACCTGCACTCGTGTCCCGACCTCACTTTTGGTGGCTGCTCGGCGCGCTCGCCTGCTTCGCCTGCGATGAGGCGGGCGACGACGCCCCGCCGCCGGACTCCCCCGATCTGACCGTTGACGCTGCGCCGCCCGCGGACGCCGCGCCGTTGGACGAAGCGGTCCGTGAGGACCAGCGGCCGCCCGAGGGCGACGCCGCGCTGCCGCCGCCCTGCGTGTTCGACGAGGCCTGCGGCGAGCGCGCGTTCTGCGACCCGCTGGGCAATTGCCAGCCGGCGGCGATGCGACCGGTCATCGCGCCGCCGGCCGATGGCCTGACCCGCGCTGGCGCCGCGACCTTCGAGCTGTTGCCGGAGTACTTCGAGACCTGGACCGATCGCGTGGGGCCCGACTGCCCGGCCAACCGGCCCGGCCGCTTTGACGGTCGCCTTGACATGCCGATGCCCGACGACCCGTGCGCCGATGGCTTCGACGACGCCAACCGCAACGGCCGCTTTGACGCCGTCTGGCTCGCCGGCGACGGCCTCGATCGACCCGCGGCGGGCATCCAGATGGACCGCGCCCCCGCCGGGCGGGCGGTGATCCTGGCCCGCGACGGCGAGGTGATGGCGCTGCTGACGCTCGATGTGTACGCCCTGGACGCGGCGCGGTCGGCCGATCTGGCGCATCGCATCGAGCTGCGGCTGGGCCTGCCCGCCGGCCGGGTGGCGATTCACGCGACCGGGACCACGGGCGCGCCCGATGCGGTGGGGCTCTGGGGTGCTTCGCTGACCGTCGCCGCCGGACCCCAGGCCGACGCCTTGCGCCGCCGGGTCGGCGACGCGCTGGGCATGCTGGCCGATCTGCCGTTTGCGAGCGGCGTCGACGCCGCGTGGTGGCAGGGCGTGGCCCAGCGCAGCGCGGCGGCGTTGCGGCAGGCGGCGGCGCGGGCGACGCCGGTGCAGGTGCGCGCCGGCCGCATCGACCTGCCCGTGGTCACCGCCCAGCCGTTGGCGGGCGCGGTGCGCGTGCCCGACGCCGACGCGGACGGGGTCGAGAACGACACCCAGGATCTGACCGCGTGGCGCGCCCGCAGCGAGCCGCTGGCGGTCGACGGGCGGCTGCCAGCCCAGGTGGACGGCAGCGTGCGCGTGCTGAGCCTCGACGGCGTGGAGGACGATCTGGCCCGCGTGGTGCTGGTCGGCTGGAGCGCGGCGCCAAGCCCGGTGGCCGAGGTGCTGCTCGACGCGGGCCACCCGGCGGCGGCGCGGCGCGCCCTCGAAGCGGCGCTGCCCGGCGCCATCGCGGTGTGGCTGACCGGCGCGGCGGCCGATACGTTGCGCTCGGGCGCGACGGCGTTTGTGCCCGCGGTCGACGCGATGGGCACACCGGTCGATGCCGAGGGCGTGCCGGTCGATCGTTTCGACCAGGCGGGCCAGGCCGATGATCCCGCCGAGGCGCTGGGCCTGCTGCTCGCGGCCCAGGCGCTGGCGGCGCGGGAGAAGGCCACGCCGCTGCCGGCGGCGCTGCGCGTTCGGCAACGTTACGCCTGGGTGCCGCTGCGCAATCCGCGCCTGGGCCTGGCGGCGCGGCTCGGGGTCATGGCGCTGCTCGGCGACTGGCTGACCGAGCGGCGGCCAACCGATGCCTACGTCGGGCCGGCCCATACACCCGCCTGCGGCGGCCTCGGCTGCCTGCGCTATCGCCTCGACCGCATCGATCTGGCCGGCGGCGTGGCGCTGATCACCACGCCCGGCGGGCTCGATCGCGGCTATGTCGCCGGCCGCCCCGAGCTGAGCGCCAGCTTCGGCGACGCGCGCTCACTGACCGATCTGGACGGCGACGGCCTCATCGACCGCGAAGACGACGAGCTGCGCCTGCCCGCCGCGCCCGACGCGCCTGGGCGCCTGCTGACCGGGCCGGTCAACCCGCAGCGCTTCCCGGCGCTGGTCGGCCTGGAGCGCCCCGGGTTCTGGGTCGTCGGCCGCACCAACGGCGGGATCGGCTCGCTGCGGCCCACCGAAGAGTTCGTCAACGTCTTCGAAGGCCAGCTCGACCCATTGGCGGTGTTTGCCGAGAACCCGGAGAACAGCGCGCTGGCGCTGTGCCACATCGGCTATCCGTGCCGCGGCGAGCTGACGCTGGGCGAGCTGGTCGAGCGCACGCAGACGGCCCAGCCCGACCTTTTGGCCGACGTGCCCGGCGCGCACGAGCTGCGGTTGCAGGATCCGCTGCCGGTCGACGCGGCCTCGCCGCAGCCGTGGCGTATCGAAGACGAGCAGGGCCATCTGCGCGCTGAGGGCATCGATCTCATGCTCGGCCCCGGCGATCGGGCCTATACGGCGGGCAGCAACCTGACGACGCTGGGGGTGCAGCGCGGCGATCGGCTGCGCCTGCCCGAGTGGAGCGATGGCGCCTGGAGCGTCGCCGAGGTGGTGCCCATCGTGCTGCGCGCCCACCCGAACGCCGCCGATACCTGGTGGTCGGCGACGCCCACCGGCGGCGACGCGGTCTACAACACCGCCTGCGCGCTGCTTTTTGAGGGGGCCTGCCTCAACCCGCGGCCGGTGGCCGACGATCCCAACCAGACGCTGCCGCGTACGCCCTGAGCCGAGGTTGGGCGGGGTTGGGCGCGGGCAGGATCAGAGGCTCTGATCGAGCGTGAAGTCGATGCCGGTCGCGCCGACCTGCACGCCTTTGCCATGCGCGCCGATCACGTCGCCGGGCGCCTTGCTGATGGCGTCGCCGTCCTGGTCGACGCGCGCTTCGACGCGCACGCTGCCGGCGAGCGCCGAGCCCTGCATCATCACGTCGGCGTCGGTGACGCTATAGGCCACGGGGAACATCTCGGGGCCGGTGACCGGAATCTTCTTGGCCGCGATCAGCATGCCGCGCGCGCCTTCGCCCTCATCCTTGCGCACGATGATGAACAGCACCGAGCCGGCCTTGACCTTGTCCTTCTGCTCGGGCGAGAGCGTGATCGAGCCGGCGATCGAGCCGCCGCCGGGCATGGCGGGCATGCCGCCGGTGGGCGGGTGACCCGCGGGCATCTCGCCGGTCGGCGGATGCCCGACCGGCATCGCCCCGGTGGGCGGGTGACCCGCGGGCATCGCCCCGGTCGGCTGGGACGAGGGCGCCATCGCCGTCGGCTGGCCATTGGCGCCCTTGACGATGGCGCTCTGCACCGGCGCGCGGGCCGGGGCCTGCGGCTCGGCGGCGGTGGGCGCAGCGCCCGCCGGGCCGGCGGCCGGCGTCTCGGTCTTGGCGTTGCAGCCCAACATGGCGGCGGCGCACAGGGCCGCGACGTACAGCATCGAACGCATGGGGATCCTCAGCGGATTGGGGGTCAAAGGTCGACGTCCTCGCGGACGCGCGCCCGCAGGCGAGCGAGGCGATCGGCATCGGCCCCGGCCTCGGGCAGCGTGGGCGCGGGCGCCTCGGCGACGCCTCGGTTGCGCCAGCGCCGCACCAGCCAGAACAGCAGCCCGGCCAGCACCAGAAAGGGCAGGAACGGGACAAAGAAGGTGTACCAGGGCTGCGGCGGGTTGCTGATCTGGTCGCCGTAGCGCTCGATCAAGAGCCGCATGATCTCATCGTCGGCGTACCCCTCGTTGACCATGTTCAGCATCTCTTTGCGCAGGTCGTAGGCGTTGCTGCTGGTGCAGGTCATCAGGGTCTTGCCGGGGCAGAACGGGCTGCGCAGCTCGTCGGCCATGCGGCGCACGCGGCGGCTGGCCTCGTCGATCGCGCCTTCATCGGCGGGTGGCGTGGGGCTCTCGGCCGCAGCCGCGGCCGGCGCGGGCGGCGCGGCGGGCTCGGTCTGGGCCGCGGCCGGAGCGGCGAGCAGGCACCAGACAATGAGCAGCATGGATCGCATCGGGCTCCTCGCGGCCGCCGCGGCGGCGCATCGGATGGGTACGCTACAACACTCCCCCCGGCGCAGCAATGCCCGGGGGCGGCGTTGGGGCGACGGCGCTCAGCGGTTCATGATCGCCAGCGTCACGGTCTGCAGGCCGGGTTCGGCCCAGCGGCGCTTGTAAGGCATGTCAGTGCCCAGGTCATAAGTCGCCACGCCCTCTTCGCAGAGCAGCCGGATCATCTCCCATTGCGCCAGATTTCCCAGCGACAGGTCGGTGTGGTCGGCGTCGAAGCTGACCTGCAGGCCGCGGTAGGTGCCGTCGACCACGCCGCCGAACACAAAGGCCAGATCGGCGCCGTCGCGGGTGGCAAAAACGGCGCGCAGGCCGCCGCGGGCGAGCAGGCGCTTGATGATGCGGCGATAGAAATCGCAGGTCGGCTCGCCGTCGATGCCCTGCCCTTCTCGGCCCTTCCAGCTTCGCGTCTCGATGGCCAGGATGCGCCGATACAGCGCCTCGCCATCGCCGCCGCGATGGCGCTCGAAGACCACGCCCCCGGCCTGCGCGACCCGCTCGGCGCGGCGCAGGTTGGCCCGAAAACGCGAAGACCGCCGACCCAGGAAGCCTTCGGGGCCGTCATCGATGCGCGCCGCGCGGCGCTGGCAGGTCTGGCCGATGCCCAGGCGATGGTTGCGCGCGAAGACGCGGGCGGCGGCGTCCATCCAGATGCCGCGATAGGGCAGGCCTGAGAGAAACAGGGCGTCGACCGGCGTCGGCGGATCGGCCAGGGCCAAAAAGAAGCCCTCGATCAGCGCCTCGGGTTTTGCGCCGGCAAACGGCGCGGCGAGGCCCCAGCCCGCTTCGAGCGGCACCGCCGCGTGATGCCCGCTGCCGACCGGCACGGTCATCATCGCCACGTAGCCGGTCGGATCGGCGAAGACCAGCGGCGCGGCGGCCGGACAGAAGGCCGCCTGCGCGGGCAGGATCCAGGGCGTTGAAGAACAGAAGCGATCGACGCCTGGGGTGCGGGCGACCTCGGCGTCGAAGGCGTCGGCCTGGGCGTCCAGCTCGGCGAAGGTGAGCCACGTCATGCGCCGGGAGCATAGCGCAACCCGGCCCGTCGAGGCGCGCCGACGCGCGGTCAATGCGCCGCGAGCCGGGGGTTTTGCTCCCGTTCCGCCGCGCGCCGTGATAGACACTCGCGAACCGCCGCAGGCGATGAGGATCCATGAGAATCGGCATTCCCAAGGAAACGTTCCCCGGGGAGCGCCGGGTGGCCGGGACGCCCGACACGGTGCGCCGTTTGCGCAAGTGGGGCTTCGAGGTGACCGTCGAGCGCGGGGCTGGCGTGGGGGCCAGCTTCCCCGATGAAGCATACGCGGAAGCGGGCGCCGCGCTCGGCGACGCCGCGACGATCTTCGGCGAGAGCGATCTGGTGCTCAAGGTGCGCCCGCCCGAGTCGGAAGAGGTCGACGCGCTGCGCGAAGGCGCCCACCTGATCAGCTTCCTGTGGCCGGCGCAGAACGATGAGCTGCTCGCCCGGCTCGCCGCGCGCAAGATCACCGCCATCGCCATGGACTGCATCCCGCGCATCAGCCGGGCGCAGAAGATGGACGCGCTCAGCTCGATGGCCAACGCCGCCGGCTACCGCGCGGTGGTCGAAGCGGCCAACCACTTCGGCAGCTTCTTCACCGGCCAGATCACCGCCGCCGGCCGCGTGCCGCCGGCCAAGGTGCTGATCATCGGCGCCGGGGTCGCCGGGCTCGCCGCCATCGCCGCCGCCCGCGGGCTGGGCGCGGTGGTGCGGGCCTTCGATACCCGCGAGGCGGTGCGCGACCAGGTGCGCAGCCTGGGCGCCGAGTTCCTTGAGATCGAGATCGAAGAGTCGGGTGAAGGCGGGGGCGGCTACGCCAAGGTGATGAGCCCGGCTTATATCGCCGCCGAGATGGAGCTCTTCTACGCCCAGGCGGCCGAGGTCGACATCGTGGTCACCACCGCGCTCATCCCCGGCCGGCCGGCGCCGAAGCTGTGGGAGAAGCGGGCGGTCGAGCGCATGAAGCCCGGCTCGGTGGTGGTCGATCTGGCCGCCGAGCAGGGCGGCAACTGCGAGTGCACCGTGCCCAACGAGGTGGTGGTGCACGACGGCGTGACCATCATCGGGCTGGCCGACCTGCCGAGCCGCATGGCCACGGTCACCAGCCAGCTCTATGGCACCAACCTCTGCCATCTGCTCGATGACATGGGGCGCTGCGAGAACTACCACGTCGACCTGAGCGACGAGGTCGTGCGCGGCGCGCTGGTGCTTCAGGATGGCGAGAAGATGTGGCCGCCGCCCAAGGTCGAGCCGGCGGTCGACAAAGCGCCCGAGAAGCCGGTGCCGGCGCGCCCGGCCAACCGTCCCTCGGCGCCGATCGCCGCGGCGCCGGTCGAAGCGCCCAAAGCCGCCGAAGCCACGCCGCCGGTCAAGGGCCGCTCGCCTTTGCCGGCGATCATCGGCATCGCGCTGGCCGCGGTGTGGTTGGGGCTGCGCTTCGGATACGCCGATGGCAGCATCACCCCGCCCCTGGCCTTTCTCCAGCACCTCACCGTCTTCGTGCTCGCCTGCTTTGTGGGCTGGCAGATCATCTGGAGCGTGACCCCCGCCCTGCACACCCCGCTGATGGCGGTCACCAACGCGATCAGCGGCATCATCCTGGTCGGCGGGCTGCTGCAAGCCAACGGCAGCATCGGCGATCCATCGGTGCTGCTCGGCGCGGCCGCCGTGCTGCTGGCGACGATCAACGTCTCCGGCGGCTTCCTCGTCACGCAGCGCATGCTCAAGATGTTCCGCAAGTGAGGGGGGCGTCATGATCTACACGCTGCTGGTCGTCGCCTACCTCGTCTCGAGCATCCTGTTCATCCTCAGCCTGCGCGGGCTCTCCAGCCAGACCACCGCCGGGCGCGGCAACTGGTATGGCATCGTCGGCATGGGCATCGCCGCCATCGCCACGCTGACCGCGCCGCAGGTCGACCTTTACGCGGTGCTGGCCCCGGCGCTGGGCGTCGGCGCGGTGATCGGCTGGCTGATGGCCTCGCGCGTCGCGATGACCGCCATGCCCGAGATGGTCGCCTTGCTGCACAGCTTCGTCGGCGCGGCGGCGGTGCTGGTCGGCTTCGCCTCCTACCTCGACCCGCAGATGCACCTCGACCACGGCGGCGGGGTCTTCCTGGTCGAGATCTTCATCGACATCTTCATCGGCGCCATCACCTTCACCGGGTCGGTCATCGCGTTCTTCAAGCTGCAGGGCAAGGTCTCGGGCCGGCCGCTGCTGCTGCCGGGGCGCCATTTCCTGAATCTGGCGCTGCTGCTCGGCTCGATCACGCTCGCGGTGCTCTACGCCCGCGACGGCTCGCCGTTCGACCCGGTCACCACCGAGATGGTGCGCAGCGACGGGCTGCTCTATCTCAGCATCATGACCGGTCTCGCCGGCGTGCTCGGCGTGCACCTCGTGATGGCCATCGGCGGCGCCGACATGCCGGTTGTCGTGTCGATGCTCAACAGCTACTCGGGCTGGACGGCCTCGGCCGCCGGCTTCATGTTGCAGAACGACCTGCTCATCGTCACCGGGGCCCTGGTCGGCTCGAGCGGCGCCATCCTCAGCTACATCATGTGCAAGGCGATGAACCGCTCGATCTGGAACGTGATCTTCGGCGGTTTTGGCGGCGAGGCGGCCGCGCCCGCCAGGCGCGACGGGGCCGAGGGCGAACCGGGCGAGGTGGTCGAGACCGACGTCGACACCACGATCAAGGAGCTGATGGCCGCGCGCGAAGTCATCATCGTGCCCGGCTATGGCATGGCGGTGGCGCGGGCGCAGCACGCGGTCAACGAGCTGACCCGCATGCTGCGGGCGCGCAAGACCAACGTGCGCTTCGGCATTCACCCGGTGGCGGGCCGGCTGCCGGGCCATATGAACGTGCTGCTCGCCGAAGCCAACGTGCCTTATGACATCGTCCTTGAGATGGACGAGATCAACGAAGACTTCCCCAAGACCGATGTGGTGCTGGTCATCGGCGCCAATGACATCGTCAACCCCGGCGCGCTCGACGATCCCAGCAGCCCGATCTATGGCATGCCGGTGCTCGAAGCCTGGAAGAGCGCGCGCACCATCATCTTCAAGCGCGGGCGCAGCACCGGCTACGCGGGCGTCGACAACCCGCTGTTCTACCACGAGCGCACCCGCATGCTTTTTGGCGACGCGGGCGACACCATGAACCAGCTCGTGGGCGCGCTGCGGGCGCGGGCGATGATCTGACAGCAGTGCTGCGGGTTGAACACGTCGACCTGACGCAGACCCCCGATCAGACCGAAGCCCAGCGATTTGCCGCGGCGCTGCGCGCCGGTGCATTGCTCGACGCGGCGGTGCTCGACGCCACCGAAGTCGCCGCGCTGGTCGCCGAGCTTCAAGCCCTCCAGCGCGCGCGATTCAACCCCGCAGCGCCGCACTACACCGAGATTCTGCTCGCCGAGACCGAAGCGCAGCTCTCGTGGGGCACGGCGAGCGGCCACGGCGCCGATCGGCTTGATCGGGCCGATTGCCCCATATTGATCGCGGTCGCTGCGCGCCTCGCGGCGATCAGCGCCGCGCTGCGGGGCGAAGGCGAGCGCCTGCTGTTCTCGATCACGCCCTCGGTGCAGAAGGCGCGCTCATTTCCGCGCTTCTACCACCAGGACTCGCCCCATCGCCCGCATGCCTACCGCCTGGTCTGCGACCTGGGCCTGGAGCGGTCCGGCGAGGTGCTCGACGTGCACTTTGTGCCCCGCGCCCACCTGGAGGACGCCACCGGCACGGTGCGGCCCGAGTTTGCCCATCTGTTCCGCCAAGCCGACTTCGACGACCACTACGCGCTGACCGACGCCGAGATCGACGCGCGGCAGCTTCAGGTGCGCGAAGCCACGTTGCCCATGCCGGCAACGACCACGCTGCGCGACGGGCACGCCCTGCTGTGGATCGACAAAAACTTCTATCACTCCACGTTCTTGCGGGCCGGCCGCGCGGTCGACGAGCTGCGCGCCCGCGGGCGATCGATCGTGCTCTTGCGCGAAGTCATCGGCCACGCCGCGACCACCGTGCCCGACGGGCCGAGCCTCGCCCGACTGCTCGGCTTCGCGGCCCGCGACAGCCGGTGATCCGGCGGCCCCATTTCGCGGGCCCGGGTCGGGGCACTACACTGGCAGGACAATTTTACGGGAGGAGCGGCCATGATGGACCGACCCCTGCCTCGCCTTGTCTGGGCACTGGCCATGCTGTTGCCCATTGTGGCCTGGGCATTGCCCAATCAGATCATCCAAGAGGGCCTCATCACCGACAACGCCGGCCGGCCCTTCGAAGACGTGCACCGCATTCGCGTGCGGTTCTACGACGCCGCCGACGGCGGCAACGTGCTCTTCGACGAGACCCACGCCGCCGTGCCCTTCTTCGACGGCTACTACGCCATCGCCATCGGCAGCGAGCAGGCGCTCGACGGCGCGATCTTCCGCCAGCCAAACCTGTACATGGGGCTCAGCATCGACCGCGGCGACGAGTTGGTGCCGCGCACGCCGCTGCGCAAGGTGCCGGCAGCGTTTGTCGCTGACGTGGCGCTCGACGCCATCGGCGATGTGCACCCGACCAGCGTCACGGTGGCCGGCCGCCCGGTGATCAACGCGCAGGGTCAATGGGTGGGCGATCCGAGCGGCCTGCGCGGCCCGGCGGGGCCCGAGGGGCCGGCGGGGCCAGCGGGTCCGGTGGGGCCGCAGGGGCCGGCGGGCGGCAACGGCTCGCCCGACACGCCCGCGCAGGTGCTCGCCAAGCTGATCACCGTCGACGGCGCCGGCTCGGCGCTCGACGCCGACCGCTTTGATGGCTTTGACAGCGGCGACTTCGTGCGCACCGCCCAGCAGGTGCTCGACCGCCTGCGCACCGTCGACGGCGAGGGCTCG
>JAGQJJ010000557.1 GCA_020430675.1 Myxococcales bacterium | reverse complement strand
GTCAGCCGAATGATCGCACCCGATTTGGTCTATGCCGCAGCGGGGGCGCGCGGCCAGATTCGGCTCATTCCACTCGCCCCCAGCGACGGGACCAATCAGGCTTCGGTCGACCAGCGCAATGTCGGCCGCGCCTCGGAGCAGATCGCCGAGGTGCTGCAAGATGTCGCGGCGCACTTCCCCAATGCGCGAGCCATCCATCTCTTCATCGCCGCGCCGGTGGCATTGTTGACGCGCGCGGCGATGCGCCTCGCGACGATTCCGGTGCCCGTGACCGTGCACGAGTTCTTCAAGGACGCCGACCCGTCGCCCTGCTATCTGCCCATGACCGAGATCAGCTCCAAGACGTCCAATAGGGCGTAGCCGACGGCTTGTGACCCGGCGGTTGTGGTGGCGGTCAGGGTTCGCCGCAGCCGGCTTCGCGGGCGGTGGCGAGGTCGCGTTCGCCGTCGGCGAGGTCTTCGAGCAGCGCCAGCGTCAGCTCGGCGACGCGCGGGGTGTTGACCCAGTCGATGCGCTCGGGGCGGTCGCAGGGCTTGTGGTAGCACTCTTCGTCCGACGTCCATAGGAAGGTGGTGGGCACGCCGGCTTCGCAGAAGGTGACGTGGTCGGACAGGTCGCTCGCGTCGCCGAGTTCGAGGTTGAGGTCGGGGAAGTCTTCGGCCAGCTCGGTGAGCGCGGCGTTGCCGGGCGTGCCGGGGAAGGCGTTGAGTCCGTAGAGCACGTCTTCCTGGGCGTAGCTGCCGACCATGTCGAGGTTGAGCATGAAGACGATGTCGTCCATGGCCAGGCCTTCGGGGGGGTCGTCGGCGAAGCGCTCCGAGCCGACAAAGCCTTCTTCTTCGGCGCCGAACGCGATGAAAGCGATGGTGCGGCGGGGCGGGGTGTTGCGGTCGGTGAGCGCGGCGGCGGCGGCCAGCATCACCGCGATGCCCGAGGCGTCGTCGTTGGCGCCGGCGTAGACGCCCGCGTTGTCGCGGCCGAGGTGGTCGTGATGGGCGGCGATGACGATGACCTCGTCGCGCACGTCGGGGTCGCTGCCGCGCAGGATGCCGATGACGTTGGCGGTCGACTTGCCCTCATCCGACACGAAGGGCTGCTCCCATTCACCTTCCGGGGCTTCCAACTCCAGGCAATCGAAGCGGTCGGCGATATGCGTGCGGGCGAGGCCGTCTTGGGCAGAACCGGGGGCGCGGCCCTGCATTTCGGGGCGGGCGAGCGCGACGATGTCGGCCTCGAGCGCGGCGCGGCTGAGCGGATCGTCGCTTGCGCAGCCAGAGGGCTGCTCGGCGGGCGGCTGCTCGGCGTCGACCGCTTCGTCGCTCGCGCCCTCGTTGCAGCCCGCCGCGAGCACCAAGACCCCGAATCCAAGCGCACGCCACCGCATGACCCACCTCCCGCCGACGCTGGAACAAGGCGCTCTCTGGCGCGACGATCGCGCGGATCGGCGGTCGCAGTCACGATCGAAATTTGCGGCGCTGTCGAATCTTCAGTCGCCCGTCTGGTGCACGGCTTCGAGCTTGTGGCCATCGGGGTCGTGCACGAAGGCGGCGTAGTAGGTGGGGCCGTAATGCGGGCGCAGGCCGGGCGGTCCGGCGTCGGTGCCGCCGTGGGCCAGGGCGGCGGCGTGGAAGGCGTCGACGGCGGCGCGGTCGGGCGCGGGCAAGGCGAGGTGGAAGCCGGGACCGGCGGCGAGCGATGTCGTGGCGTCGGGGTGTTCAAAGAGCGCGAGCTGGTCGTTGCCGCCGGGCGGGCCGTAGCCGATGCCGCGCTTGAAGTTCCAGAGCCGGGCGGCGCCGAGCGGCGCGAGGGCGGCGTCGTAGAAGGCCTGGGAACGATTGAGGTCGCGGACCCCGAGTGAGATATGACCGAGTAGTCTCAATTCATGGTCTCGCGTGGGTCATGGGCGTAACCGTGTGGACCGAACTGATTGTATTGATTCGACTCTGGTGCGCAGTTATGCAAGTGACCAGATCGTGTCCATTTGCTGTCAGAAGGCGTTGACACGCGGGAAGTAGAACTCGACGCGGCGGCTGCCGGTGAAGCCGTCGTTGGTGCGGATGAGGCCGCCGATGAGCAGGACGGTGCGGTTGTCGAGGCCCACCGCGCTCAGCTCGCTGCGGGCTTCGCTGAGGGCGCAGCCGTCGGCGAGGGGCTCGCTGACGTAGGCGACCGAGCGCTCGCCGCCGTTTTCGGTGACGCGCCGGTTGAGGCGCTCGGCGGCGGTCTTGGGCGCGCCCCCGCTGCGGCCGCCCACGGCCAGCACAAACGGGTCGAGGCCGTCGTTGACCTCGACGGCGGCGAGGTCGCCGCGGGCGAGATCAAGCTGGCCGACGTCGGCCGCGCTGAAGTTGGCGGCGTCGACCAGGGTGAGCGCGTCGAGCGCGTCGCTGCGGTCGTCGCCAGCGTAACCCCCGACCACGAGCACTTCGAGGCCGCGCCCGAGCGTGACCGCCGCGTGGCCGTAGCGGGGCGAGGGCAGGGCGACGCCGGCCGGGCGGATGAAGCAGCCGCGCTCCAGGCTGGGCGGGGCGTCACCGGCGCAGCCGGCCTGGGCGGGGTTCAGGGTGAACAGCTCGACCGACGAGAGCGCGCCCGCGGCGCCGCGGCCGCCGGCGATGAGCGCCGGTTCGCTGGTGCGGCCGAGCCGGTTGGCGGTGTGGTCGACGCGCGCTTCGTGCAGGTCGCCCTGCTCGCGGAAGATGCCGTCGATCGGGTCGCCGTCGATGGGCGGGAAGAAGCGCACCGCGCTGGCCAATGGGGCGCCGCCGGCACCTTCGCCGCCGACGATGAGCACGGTGTTGAGGCTGTCGTGCAAGGCCACGGCCTGGTGGCGGGCGCGGGGCTCGGCCGGGATGGGGTCGGGCAGCTGCCGCACCGGGCGCAGGCCGTCGATGTCGATCAAGGCGGCGCGGTCGCTCAGCGAGACCTGGCCGAGCCCGATGACGCCGTTGATGCCGCCGACGATGAGGATCTGGCCGCTGTCGAGCAGGGTGGCGGTGTGGAAGGCGCGCGGCTCGTCGAGGCGCCAGGGCAGGCGCAGCATCTGGTTGTAGACCGGATCGAAGAGCTCGACGGTGTCGTGCACGCGCTCGGGCGCGCCGTCGGGGCCGACCTCGGCGCCGCCGGCGATGAGCACGCGGCCGTCGGGCAGCGGGGTGAAGGTGGCGCCGATGCGGCGATCCTGCAGGTCGGCCTTGCCGCCAAGCGAGCCGTCGCGGCCCTGGGCGACGCGGTTGAGGCCGATGCAGTCGCCGCGGCCCACCTGCACGGGCACGCGCACGCTGTCGCCGTCGGCCACCGAGAAGCGAGCGCTGGCGCCGTAGAAATGCACGGTGGGCTCGTCGCCGCGGAAGCCGCGCGCGGTGATGCGCAGGTCGTCGCCGACGGGGATGGAGGTGACGCTGCCGGTTCCGGCCGACAGACTGAAGGTCTCGACGAGCGGCGGGCCGTCGGGGCGTTCGACGACCAGCTCCATGAGGTCGGCGGGGCCGGCGACGAGGATGCCGTCGTGCATGGTGCCTTCGGCGGTGTAGACGTCGACCTGCACCGCGGCCTCGTCGGCCGGTTCACAGGCGACGAGCAGCAGCGGCACGATGAGGGTGAGGCGCTTCATCGCCAGCTCACCTTTGCGTCAAAGCTGCCCGAATGGCCTTCGTCTTGAAGCAGGAAGTAGCCGCCGGTGGCGGTGCCGCCGATGACCACGACGCCGGCGAGCGTCCACACCCACCACTGCTGGTACCACGCCTCGTCTTCGGGCGGCGGCGGCGTCTCGACCGAGACCGGGCCCGAGTCGACAAACGCGCCGCGCTCGGGTGGGGGCGGTTCGGCT
>JAGQJJ010000556.1 GCA_020430675.1 Myxococcales bacterium | reverse complement strand
TCAGCACCGCTCGCATCGGCGCGCGCATCGCCAGCCGCTTCGGCCTTGAAGTCTCGGTCGGCTGGGTGCCCTACGTCGCTGGCGGGCAGCGCACCGACGCCTTCTTGTGGACGGGCGAGGCGGTCCTGCCCCTGACCGACGGCGTGCTCGGCACCTATCTCGCGGCCGGGGGCGGCGTCTACACCGCGCTCGACACCCGCGAGGACGAAGGCGCCGTGCCCCGGGCACAGTGGGGCTTCGGCCTGCGCGCCCGCGCCAGCGGCGACATCTGGCTGCGGGCCGACGCCCGGCATGTGATCTCGACGGGCTTTGGCGATCGCGATGTGGCCCATATCGGCGAGCTGACCGTGGGCGTCGAGTTTCACCTGTGGGACGTGACCCGCATCGATCGGGATGGCGACGGGGTCGCCGACATCGATGATCCGTGCCCCAGCGAGCGCGGCGACCCCGAGATGAACGGCTGCCCTGACCGCGACGGCGACGGCCGGCCCGACAACGAGGACCATTGCCCCAACGCGCCGGCTTCGACCGCCGATGGCTGCCCGGCCGAGATGGTCGGCGACGAGCGCTGCCCCGATGGCCGCTTCAAGACGTCCACCGGCTGCGCGTTGGTGCGCGCCACGTGCTCCATGATCGAGATCGCCGAGCCCATCGCTTTCGAAGAAAACAGCACACGTCCGACCGCGATGGCGCGATTGGTACTCGATGAGATCGCGCGCCTGCTGGCTGATCACCCGGAGATTGAAGAGATCCGCATTGAGGGCCACACCGACAACCGCGGCGACCGCGGCACCAACCTGCGCGTCTCGGCCGAGCGCGCCCGCAGCGTTCGCGATTACCTCGTCGACCAGGGCATCGCACGCTGGCGCCTGCATTGGCGCGGTTTTGGCGAGCGTTGGCCGGTCGCGTCGAACGACAGCGCCGAGGGCCGTGCACGCAATCGCCGCGTGGAGCTGCGCATCATCGCGGCGGCCGAGCGGCCCGGGTGCCGGTGAGCCCGGCCGACCGATCCAGAGGCTGCGTGCGGTGAACCCGCGATTGACACCATCGATGCCCGCGACTAGAAACGCGGCAATCGCGCGCCCGGAGCGGCTCGAACGCACCGCGCGCCCGGTCTGCGAATGCAACCCGCTGTGAACAGCTCCCCCGCAAATGAGGGCGTCCTCAACGACGCCGCCGCCGACGCGCTGCGCCAGGGCACGGTCGCCTGGTCTGCGTGGCGGGCGGCCAATCCGGGCGCGCGCCCCGTCCTCATGGGCCGGACCCTCGCCGGCGCGGCGCTCGCCGGCGCCGATCTCGCCGGTCTCAGCCTGCGCCGCTGCGACCTCAGCCGTTCGGACCTGACCGGCGCGCTGCTCGGCGGCTGCGCCCTCGGCGGCGCCGATCTCAGCGGCGTGACGGCCATCGGCGCCGATTTCTCGGGGGCCCACCTGCTCGACGCCATCCTCACCGGGGCCGACCTCTCACGAGCCCGGCTCGACGGCGTGCGGGCCAGGGCGGTGGTCGCGGGCGGCATCTGCCTCTCGGAAGCCTCGCTGCGCGGCGCGCACTTTGAAGCGGCGCGCCTCGAAGGCGCGGTGCTCGAACGCGCGCAGCTCGGTCAGACCAACCTGGCCGGCGCCCATCTGGTCGGCGCGCGGCTCGATGGGGCGCGGCTGGCCGACACCAACTTCTGCGACGCCGACCTCACCGACGCAGTGCTCGACGGCGTGACCGGCGTCGCTCGCTTTCAACGGGCCACGCTGCGCGGGACTTCGTTGCGCCGGGCCCAGCTCGGCGCCTCCGACTTCACGTCGGCCTTTTTGCCCCGCGCGACCTTTGCAGGCGCCGATCTGATCGGCGCGCGCTTTGAAGACGCGGTGCTGCGGGCCGCGCGCTTCATCGCCGCCAAGCTCGACGACGCGCGCCTCTCGGGCTGCGACGCCCGCGCCGCCGACTTCGAGGGCGCCTCGCTGGTCAAGGCCCGGCTCGACGGCGTCAATCTGTTCGCCGCTTCGTTGGCCGACGCCGACCTCGCGCACGCCGATCTGACCAACGCGCATCTGGCCCAGGCCAAGCTGGCCCGCGCGCGCCTCGACCACACCAGGCTGGCGCCGGGATGAGCGCCACCCGCCCCGCGCTGGCCCTGATCGGCCTCGGCGTGCGCCTGCCCGGCGCCGACACGCCCGACGCGCTGTGGCGCGCGCTTCGCGAGGCGCGGCGCGACGCCTTTGGCGACCGTCTGCCCGATGAAGAGCCGTCGATCAAGGCCTCGTACGGCGTGCCACCCGTGCAGCGCCGCTCGCTGGCCCGGTTGCAGCTGCTGATGTTGCAAGTCGCCGACGACGCGCTCGCCGACGCCCGGCTGCTGGGCGAGGGCACCGACCACGCCCGCACCGACGTCATCTGCGGCACCTGCGCCGGCTTCGACCGCACCTACGCCAACGCCATGCGCGTCGCCAGCACGCGGGCCATCGACCTGTGGCTCGACCGCCGCACCGCCGCCGGCCTGGCCCCGGCCGATCCCGACGGCCTGCGCAATCGCCTCCGGCAATCGCTGCGTCGGCGTTACGGCGCCTCGCCTTACGACCGCGTCGGCGAGATGGCGAGCACGATCCCCGCCCGCATCTCGATGGCCTTCGGGCTGCGCGGCCGCGCGATGGCGGTCGAGGCGCTCGACGGCACCGGCTTCGCGGCGGTTGAGATCGCCGCTCGCAACCTGCGCCTGGGCCGCTGCGACACCGCGCTTGTTGTTGTCGGCCAGCGCATCGAAGGCGAGTGGCTGCCGCGCGCGCTGGGCGCGAAATGGCTCATCTCGGACCCGCCCGGCGCGCCGCTGGCCCTCGGCGGGCGCGGCTTCCGGCTCGGCGAGGGCATCATCGGCCTCGTCCTGCGCCGACACGCCGACGCTCAGTCGGCGGGCCAGCGGGTCATCGCCACGCTCGATGGCTTCGGCCGCGGCCACGACAGCCGCCGCGGCAGCTTCCGATACCCGACCGCAGTCGACGTGCGCGCCGACGCCCTGCGCACCGCCTGCGCCGAGGCCGGCATCGCGCCAGCCGGTCTGGGCTACGTCGAGTGCTTCGGCTCGGGCATCGGCACCGAAGAGCGTCTGGAGCTCGACGGTCTGCTCGAAGCCGGCGTCGGGCCCACCGCCATCGGCTCCAGCAAGTGGGTCTTCGGCCACACCTTCGCCGCCAGCGGATTGCTCGGCATCGCCAAGATGGCTCTGGCCTTGCGAGCCCGCGAGCTGCCCGCCGAGGTGCTCGGCGGCGTCGATGGCGAGGCGGTCGCGCCCTTCCGTCGCCCCGAAGCGCCGGAGCCCTGGCCCGCCGACCGCCGCCACGCCGCGGTGCTGGGCAGCGGCCTCGACGGCTCGGCCTATGCCGTTGTGCTCGGCGCCGCCCGCGCCGCCAGCCCGATCACCGCCGCGCCTTCGGTCGAGCCCATCGCGCTCGTCAGCTACGGCGGCCGCTTCGCTCAGGCCGACAACGCGCAGCGCTTCTGGGAGAACATCGCCCACGGCCGCGACCTGATCGGCCCGCTGCCCGAGTCGGTGCTGCCCGCCCGCACCTTCGTCCGCGCGCAGGGCGTCGACATGTTGTCGAGCTACACCGCGGTCGGCACCTGCCTCACCCCGCCCGAGGCGCCGCCCGATGGCGTGAAGATGCCGCGCAAACGATCGCTGGCGCTCGACGCCGCGCAGCGCCACGCCCTGCACGCCGGCGCCGAGCTGTTCGCGCGCCGCGCCCGCGATGGCCGCCCGCCGCCGCCGGGCCGCGGCATGGTGGTCGTCGCCAGTTCGCTGTGCCTCGACGCCGAGCGCCGCAGCCTGGTGCGCGAGCGGATCGGCGACA
>JAGQJJ010000555.1 GCA_020430675.1 Myxococcales bacterium | reverse complement strand
GCCATCGACCTGTGCGCGACCATCGCCGAAGAGGGCGCCTACGATCGCATCGGCCTGACCAGCTTCGACCAGCGGGTCTATGGCCACCTCAAGCCCGAGGCGGGGCCGGGCCATGTGCAGCGGCAATTGCACCACCTGATGGATCTGAGCCGGGTGGTCGATGAAGACCTGACCGAGATCGCCGACGCCGAGCTGATGGCCGCGGTCGGCGGCTTCCTCGAAGGGCAGGATGGCATGCACCTGCGGCGCGCCGGGGCCGATCCGTTCCAGCCGCGCGTCGCCCGCACGCTGATCGACCCGCTGGCCGAGCTGTATGACATGGGCGCGCTGTACGCGGCGGTCACCACCTATCTGGCCGAGGAGCGCGACCGTGGTCACGCGGCGCTCTTTGCCAAGGCGCGGCCTGCACGCGAGACGCTCTCGGCCCGGCTGCGATTGTTCTGCGCCCTGCGCGGCCTGCCGCTGCCCTATCGCATGACCGGTCCGCTCGATGCCTTCGAGCAAGGGCTGGTCGACGCGCTGGCCCATAACCTGGTGCCCGGCGGGGCCGAGCGGTTGGTGCTGTTCACCGATCTGCGCGGCCTGCGCCCGGATGGCGCCGCGGCGCGGGCGTTGCGGCTGGCCACTGCGCGCAAGCGGCAATTGGTGGTGATGGCTTTTGGTGAGCCCACGGCCGAGCAGAGCCAGATGCTACACGCCGCCCGCGCGCTGTTGGTGCGCGAGCCGCCGACACCGGGCTGACCACCGTGCGTTGATGCCACCGGTACCACCGATGGCATCCCAGAGGCACAAAGTGGCATATCCGATGCCATGGGTGGCATCGGCGCCCGGTCTGCGATGATGGGGGGAGGGCTCAGCGCCGCCCGCGGATGGCGCGAGGCTGAGGCCGCCGGGCGGCGGCCTCATTCAGCGTCAGGGTGCGCCCACGATGACGTGATAGCCGTTCATGAAACCCTGGTGCGGAATACAGAAGTACTCGTAGTCCCCGGGCTGGTTGAACGTGAACTCAAACGTCGCGCCGCCGCCGAGGTTGCCGCTGTTGAAGCGGCCATCGGGCGCGCCGGGCTGGCCGCTGGTCACGGTGTGGGTCGCGCCGTCCATGTTGGTCCACCGCACCGTCGCGCCCACCGGCACGTTGATGACCGGGGGGTTCATGTCGAAGTTCTCGATGGCCACGTCAATGGCCGGCGCGGCGCCCTGGGTGGCGACCTCGATGGTATAGGCCCCGAAATAGGCGCCGCCGCCCCCGCCGATGGGCACCGGGCCGCCGCCAGCGAGTGGATCCGCGTCGAAGCTCGACGCGACGATGAACACCACCTCGCCCGGCTGGATGGGCAGGTCGGCGATCCGGCTCCCGTTGAGCCCGTTGAAGTCATCATTGCCCGTGATGCAGCCATTGAGATCCGCGGGATCAAATGGCGCGCGGAAGGCATGCAGGAAGCCGTCGCCCGCCCATGCCGCGGTGATGGTCAGCGTCTGCGGCATGCCGGTGTTGTTGATGATGGGATAGGCATCATACGGGAACTGGCCACCGGGACCCTGCGCGCAGTTGGCTGCCGGCCGCGACCACAGCGCGTCGCCGGGGTCGAGGCTGCCGTCGAAGATGAGGCTGCCGCCCGGCGCCGCGATGGCGTTGGCCGGCGCCTGCGGGATGCCACAGGCGTCGCCGCCGATGACCAGGCTGTCGATCTGGGCGCGGTCTTCGCCGACGCTCTCGCTGCCGTCCTTGAAGTAGCGCCACATGAGCTGGTGGTCGCCCGCCGGCACGTCGAAGACGACCTCGGTCCAATCGATGGCGCCCGACCAGTGGCCGAGGCGGTTGCCGTCGATCGAGAAGTCGAGGAAGTCGAAGCCCTGCTCCGAGCTGACGCGGTAGCGGAAGCTGACCTGGCCGTCGGCCGGCAGGTTCACCGCCAACGACAGGACCGAGTCCTCGAGGTCATTGATGTCACCGCTGCTCGCCGCGCCGCCGCCCTCGAAGAAGGAGGCGTTGTCGACAAACCACGGCTGCGTACCGCCCATCTCAAACGGCGGGGCCATGATCGGCGCCGCGTCGAAGCTGTACGGGCACTCGGGCGCGCCCGCCGCGCAGTTCGGCGCATCGACGCAGTCGGCGTCATCGCAGTCGGTGTCGCCGTCGCCGTCGTTGTCGAGGCCGTCGTCGCAGATCTCCGGCGGCGGGCCCTGGCAGTTGGGCGCGTCGGCGCAGGCGAGGTCATCGCAGTCGATGGCGTTGTCGCCGTCGTTGTCGATGCCGTCGTCGCAGACCTCGGCCGCCTGCGAGCCACAGGCGCCTGGCATGACGCTGAGCACAAAGCCGCCGCTCGCACCGTTCCAGCCGTCCATGAACACGTAGTAGGTCACGCCCGGCTGCGCGTTGAGGGTCACGTTGCCCTGCAGGCTGCCCGGCACGTCGTCGTCGCAGGCCACTTCGGCCGCCACGTCGCCGCAGACATCGGCCTGCACGTAGATCATGGTGTCGTACTGCGAACGCGCGGTGTCGAAGCAGACCTCCATCGGCGCGTCGACGCTGAAGACGTACACGTACTCCGGGCCGTTGGCGCGGTCGATGCCGCCGGTGGCGCAGGTCGCGTCGTTGTGCGCCGACGGCGCGCCCGCCGTGGTTCCGCGAATCTGCTCGAAGGCGAGCGGGAGCGGGTCTTCGCAGGTGCCGATGGCCACGTTGCGGCAGGCGCCGTCCACGCAGATCTGGCCGGGATCGCAGTCGCGATCGAGCTGGCAGTCGGCGCCCACCGCGCAGAAGGGATGGTCCACGCAGTCGGGGTCATCGCAGTCGCGCGCGCCGTCGCCATCGTTGTCGATGCCGTCGTCGCAGATCTCGTTCACCACCACATCGGGGCAGCCGGGGCTGTTGATGGAGTTGGGGAAGCCGGCCGCGTCGGGGTTGTTGAAGAACGAGAAGTTCAACCCGGTGCTGACGATCTGCTCGGCGACCGGCGGCCGCGCGTTGATGTCGATGTGGCCCAGCTCGTCGATCAGGTAGCCGTCGAGCGTGAAGAGGTCCTGCTCGCAGTTGTCATCGCGCAACACGAAGGCCAACCCGTTGAGCAGCACGGCGCCGCCGCCATCGACAAAGCCCTGCGGGGCCGGCGCGCCGATCGACTCGGCGGTGCCGGCGGCCAGGTTGCAGCGATAGAGGTCGCGCTGCAGGTTGCCGGTCAGCGAGGTGCCGGTCATGTAGCAGTTGCCCTGCGCGTCGAAGGCGATGTCGCCGCCGTCCATCTGCACCGGGTAGTCCAGCACCGGCGGGCCGAGGCCATCGACGTAGCTGCGCACCTGCTGGTTGGTGCGGTCCATCACCCACAGCGTGCCATCGGGCGAGAAGCCGGCGCCGTGGATGGCCACCGGCACCGGGGCGCCGATGGTGACCGCCTGCGCGTTCGAGCCATCGATGCGGATCAGGGTGCTCGTCTGGCCGGCCGGGTTCTGGGCGAAGCCGACCAGATCGCCGTCGGGGCTGAGCGCGATGGCGGTGACCGCCGCCGGCGCACCGTCGACCATGATCTCACCGATGAGGACCGCGCTGCCCGCCGCGTCGAGCGTGTACAGCCGCGTCGGCGCCGAGGGCACCGAGCCGCCGCCCGCGTCGAAGGCCGGCATGCTGAAGTAGACCACGCGCGAGATGTCGCAGGCCGGGTCGTCGCGGCAGCTGTCGTCGCCGCAGTCGATCAGGTCGTCGCCATCATTGTCGATGCCGTCGTCGCAGATCTCGCGCGGGCCGCCGACGCAGCGGTCGAAGGTCTCGAAGGTGCTGCACATCGGCTCGCCGCCACAGATGTCGAGCGCGAGGCCCTCGGGGCAGCTATAGCCGCTGTTCTCGCCGC
>JAGQJJ010000554.1 GCA_020430675.1 Myxococcales bacterium | reverse complement strand
CGATGTGCAGGCCGGGCGCCTCGAAGTGCTCGCGGGCGGCTGGCGTGCCGAAGATGGGCTCCTGATTCAGAGCGCAGGGTGGACGCTGCGCGCGCCGGCCGGTCGCGGGCAGCCGGACGCCGCGTGCTCGGCCGGGCGGCTGGCGCTGACGGGCCCGGTGCGGCTCGACGGCCCGCGGGCCGAGGCCGAAGCGTCGGCGGTCGAGGCCTGCCTGCCGGAAGGCGAGATCACCGCGCGCGGCCTGCAATTGCGGGGTCCGCGGCTTTGGGCGCAGGCGGCGAGCGCGCGCTGGCAGGGCGCGACGCTGGTCGCCGAAGACGTCGCCGCCTCGGCCTGCGGCTGCGCCGATCCACCCTGGCGCGTGACCGCGAGCGGCGCTGAGATCACGCCGGGCGAAGGCGCCTGGCTGCGCTGGCCGGTGCTCTGGGCCGGCGCGGTGCCCGTCGCCGCCGCGCCGCGGGGCTATCTGCCACTGACGCGGCGCCGCAGCGGTTTTCTTTGGCCGGCGCTGGGTTACGACGGCGAGGACGGCTTCTTCGGCCGCTTGCCCTTCTTCTGGGCGGTGGGCCAGTCGCTCGACCTGACGCTCGCGCCTGGTGCGGGGCAGGGGCGCGGGGCCACCTTCGATGGCCGTCTACGCTGGGCGGCCAGCGAAGCGGATCGGGGCATGGTCGAAGCCGCCTCGGTGCTGACCGACGGCGTGGTGCTGCACGGGCGCGGCAGCGTGGCCGCGGGGCCGGCGCGGGTGGCGGTCGACGGCGATTTTGCCACCGACGCGGCGCTTTGGCCCCGCCTGCGGGCCGGCCTCGACGCGCGCACTCGGGCTGAGTGGGCCGCCGAGATGGGGCTCGCGGTGACCGACCCCGCCATGGGCCTGGGCGTGCGCGCCGCGATCTTGCAGCCGCACGACGCCGATTTGCCGTGGGCCGATGATGTGCGCCAGCCGGCGCCCGAGGCGTGGTTTGGTTGGTCGGCGGACATTGGCGCGTTGGCGCTCTCGCTCGATGGCCGCGGGCGGCATCTGGCGGCGGCCGGGGCCGAGCCCGTCGATGCCTTCGATCTGGATGCGCGCCTCGAAGCGCCGCTGTGGATAGGGCCGGTGCGGCTGCGGCCGATCGCCGGGTTTGCCAGCCGCATCTACGCCGCGCCGGCCGATGACGAGACCGCGGCCGGGCAGCGCTTTGCGGCGCTGCTGGCGGGCGAGGCCGAGATCGCCTGGATGGGTCGCCACGGCACGGCCAGCCATCGCGTGGGGCTGGCGGTCGACGGTCGCTTCACCGACGCGCGGCAGGACGGCCAGCCGCCGGCCTTCGAAGCCCGAGACCGCCTCCTCGACAGCCGCTCGGCGGGTCTGTCGGTGTCTTCGCGCTGGATGGCACCCACCGGGCAACTCGCGCTGCGCGGCCGCCTGGGATACGAGGCCGAGGCGCCGGTGGGAGGCATCGACCCGCCGACGCTGACCGCGCAGTTGCAGCATGGCATGCTGGCGATCGACGCCGATGTCGCCGGCACTGAGGCGCAATGGGCGCGGGTGCGCATCGGACCGAACGGCCTGTTTGTCGAGACGGGCGTGCTGCATCTCAGCCGCAGCGAAGCCGCGCCGTGGCTGCGCGCCGACCCGCTCGACTGGCCGACCCTGGGCACCTGGCCGCCAGCGGGCGCCGTGCCGCGACTTGCGCTGACGCCCCGGGCCGGGCTGACGCTGGGACCGCTCGCGTTGTCATGGCGCGGCGCCATCGAGCCCGGCGAAGGCATCCTCGTGGGTCAAGAAGGCGCGGTCGCCTGGAACGGCGACTGCGATTGCTGGCATGCGCGCCTCGAAGCGAGCCATGTCATCGGCCGCGCCGCGCCCGATGTCTGGCTCAGCTTCGACCTCACGCCACGGTGAGCAGCACCTTGCCGAAGTTCTTGCGCGCCTGAATGTAGGCGTGCGCTTCGGCGGCCTGTGCGAAGGGGAAGGTGGCGTCGATCACCGGCTTGAAGGTGCCATCGGCGACCAGCCCGGTGATCTCGCCGAGCATGCCCCGCAAGTCATCGACGCGGTGCCAGAGATGGCCCAGGTTGACGCCAAAAACGCCGCGGTTCTGGTCCATCAGCGGGATCGAGCCGAACTTCGGCATCGAGAGCAGGCCGCGCAACACCGCGATCAGATTTCGCTTTTCGCCGGTTGCCAGGTTGGCGGCGCCGAAGAGGAAGAGGCGGCCGAGGTCGGCGAGCGACTCATAGCTCTTGCGGAACGAGCTGCCGCCCTGGGCGTCGAGCACGATGTCAACGCCGCGGCCATCGGTGATGCGCTTGACCTCGACCGCAAAGTCCTGCGTGCGATAGTCGATGCAATGGTCGACGCCCATCGCGCGCAGGCGCTCGTGTTTGCCGGCGCTGGCGGTGCCGATGACCTCGGCGCCGCGCCATTTGCAGATCTGCACCGCGGCGAGGCCGACGCCGCCGCCGACCGAGTGCACCAGCACCTTCTCGCCGGCGCGCACGTTGCCGAGGTGCACCAGCATCAGCCACGCGGTCAGGTATTGCACCGGCAGCGCGGCGAGCGCGTGCAGATCGGCGCCGGGCGGGGCTTTGACGACCTGCGCTTGCGGGGTGCAGACGACGGTGCTGTACCCGCCAAAGCGGGTCAGCGCGACCGCCTGATCACCCTCTTTGATGTCGGTGACGCCCGCGCCGACCGCGTCGACGACGCCGGCGGCTTCGTAGCCGACGACGCAGGGGAACGGGGGCGCGTCGGGGTAGAGGCCGAGGCGGGCCATGATATCGGCGAAGTTGATGCCAGCGGCGACGGTGCGAATGCGCACTTCGCCGGCCATGGGCGTGGGGTCGGCGGCTTCTTCGAGGCGCAAGACCCCGGGCGCCCCGGGCTTGGGGATGACGATCTGTTGCATGGGAGGCTCCTTGAGCGCTCAGGGCATGATGATCTGGAGGACCGCCGAGAGGCGGCTGGCCCGCTCGACGACGCCGCCTTCGGGCGAGAGCACGACGCGCAGCTCGCGCTCGCCGTCGCGGGCGATGACTTCAAAGGCGTTGATGCCTGGCCCTTCCTTCTGCTCGACGTGATCGATGGTCACACCGGCCATGGCATCGACCGCCTGCTTGACCGGCGCGGGCAAGGCATCGAGGGGGACTTCTCTTTCGACGTAGCGGATTTGCTGCTCCGGCGTCACGCTCAGCTCGGCCTTGCGGCCGTCGACGAGCCTGGTGACCTCGTAGGCGCGGGCGCCGTCGGCGTATTGCTCGACCTCGAAGTCGACCTCTTCGCCCGCGCCGAGCTTCTCGTCGGCGAGGGGGTGGATCCAGTCGGGCATGGCGTCGCGCTCGACGTAGGCGACGAACTTCTCGAAGCGGCCGTCGGCGGTCAGATAGAACTTGCCGCGCAGGCCGTGGGCACCGGTCAGCGCCTGGGCCACGAAGGGCGGGACCGCCGGCGTGGGCGGCGGTTGGCCGGCGCAGCCGGCGAGCAGGGTCAACGCGATGAGGGAAGTGCGCATGGTCGCCTTCTCCTTTCTCGGCGGGCAGGGTAGCCAAAAACGGCGGGCGGCGCACCTGCCGAGCGCGCCTCGGGCGGGCGGGCCGGCGTCTGGGCCGCCGATGGGACCGGTAGGTTCACCTAAAGCGGCCGCCGCGCGGCATTGCCTATTGTGGCCGTTCACCATGGGGGAGACCGAAGATGATGCGCTTGCTTTCGACATATGGATTGCTGGTGGCCGTGGCCACGCTGGCCTTCGCTTGCGAGAGTGATGATCCCGATGAGACGCCGTTGCCCGACGCGGCCGGCATGGGCGGCGAAGGCGGCGCGGGCGGCGAAGGCGGCGCGGGCGGCGAAGGCGGCATGGGCGGCGAAGGCGGCA
>JAGQJJ010000553.1 GCA_020430675.1 Myxococcales bacterium | reverse complement strand
AGTTGTGCGCCATCTGGCCGTAGGCGTCCCAGTTGGCGATGACCGTATTGGCGGCGAGCCAGCGCAGGAAGCCGTCGACGTCGAAGGTGGCTTCGAGCCCGGCGCGCCACGCGGCGGCGTCGGCGCGGTCGGCGTTGAGCGCGGTGATGGCGGCTTCGACGTCGGACCAGTCGGCATCGTCTTCGTTGTTCTTCTTCTCGAAGCCGCTCGGATCGAAGCGCGTCCAGTCGGCGCCGGTGCCTTCGGGCTTGTAGAGGTTGCCGCCGTCGTCTTCGAACCACGCCTCGATGAGCTGGTCGGACGGGTCTTCGATCATGGTGTAGAGGCCCCAGAAGACCGGGCCGTTGCCGGTGTCGACGTAGACCTCGTAGAAGGCGGCGAGCGCGGCGGGGATGCCCATGTCGCGCAGCATCTCGCCGGCGATGATGTCGCGCACCATCGAGGCGTCGCCGAAGCCGGGCGCGAAGGTCATCTTCTTGAAGCCGTGGAAGCGCTGGTTGCTGACCTCGGGGAAGTCGTCTTCGTATTTGTCGAAGGTGAGGCGGAAGCCCATCTTGCGGCCGCCGCTGCGCCAGGTGCTCGACAGCGATGAGTTGCCTTTGAAGCGCATGCCGACGTGGTACCAGGGCCGGCCGTCGTGGCGGACGGTGACCGGCACCCACATGGGATCGCCGCCGGTGAGGTCGACCGGGCCGCCGCCGTCGCCGGGGGGCTGCGGGCCGCCGCCGCCGGGCGGGTTGAGGGCGCAGAAGAGGCCGTCGCCGAACGGCACGTTCTGGCAGGTGCCCATGATCGTGTTGCCGGCGTCTTCAAAGCTGCACGCCGCGCCAACGTCGAGGCCGAGGCAGGCGTCGAAGCCGGCCTGCGGGGGCTGCGGGCGTCCACCGCCGCCGGGGGGGCCGCCGCCGCCGCCGGGGGGACCACCGCCGCCGCTGCCGGCCGCGCCGAGCAGTTCTTCCAGGTCGGCGAGCATGGCGTCATAGGTCTCGGCGGGCATGGCGATGTCGATGCGATGCACGCGGTCGAGCGTGAAGAGGGTGTGCCAGGCCGGATCGGCGCCCTTGCCATGGGTCTCGTCGGTCCAGCCTTCGGGGTGGCCGTCTTCCGCGAGCGGCGGGTCATCGTCGATGGGCGGCGTGGGTGGCCCGGCGTCAGGCGTTGTCGCCGCGTCGGGCGCGTCGGGCGGCGGCGCTTCTTCGGCGGCATCGGGGGGCAGGTCGGCGTCGGGCATCGCGGTGCCTTCGGCGTCGGCCGTCTGCGCCGCGTCGTCGACGTCGCAGGCGGGCAGCGCGGCGGTGAGCAGCAGAAGAGCGAGCAAGTGGGCGCGCTTCATGGGGAACCTCCTCCCGAGTCATCGTGAGGCTGCTTGAGCATGTCGCGTGCCACCGCCGGCAGCAAGGCGCGCGGCCCGATCGGGGTCAAGAGGCGGCGACAAGCGGGCCCGGTTGTCAAGCGGACCTGACAGCAGAGGCGGTCGCCGCGGGCGCACCTGAGCCGCGACAAGGCATCGCGCCTTGGGGTAGATTCGCGCCATGAGATACGCACTCCTGATCCCGATGCTCGCGCTCGTGGGCTGCGCCGGCCCCGGCACCGAGCAGGCCGACGCGGGCGGCGCCGGCGGCTTCGGCGGCGGCCTCGAACGCTGCGATCCCGGCGTCAAGCGCTGCAATGGCAACGCCTTCCAGGTCTGCACCCAGGGTGGCGCGTGGAGCCTGCCCCAGAACTGCGGGGCGCGACGCTGCGAGGACGGCGTCTGCGTGAGCGCCTGCGAGGGCAGCTGCATGATCAACACCACGCGGTGTGCGCCCGAAGGACAGCAGAGCTGCGTGGCCGACACCGACGGCTGCGGCGTCTGGTCGACACCGGCGCCCTGCGCCGAGGGCGAACGCTGTCAGGCCGGGGCCTGCACGCCCGCGGCCCAGGAGTGCACCCCGGGTGACCGTCGCTGCGTCGGCCCGGCGGCCTACGCCGAGTGCGGGGGCATCGAGCAGCCCGCGTGGCAGCAGGCGGTCGATTGCCTCGAAGGCCAGCAGTGCTCGGGCGGCAACTGCGTAGATGGCAACGTCGAGTGCATGGACCAATGCCGGCAAGGCGAGGTGCTCTGCCTGGGCGAGCAGCAATCGCAGACCTGCGTGCGGCAGGCGAACGGCTGCCTCGATTACACCGCGCCCACCGATTGCGGCGCCGGGCGGCGCTGCGCTGACGGCCGCGGCTGCGTGCTGGCCTGCGGCGAGCCCGAGTGCACGCTGAACGCGACGCGGTGCTTCCAGGGCGGGCGACAGACCTGCGTGACCGATGTGGAAGGGTGCGTGGTTTGGGGCGCCATCGAAACCTGCCCCGAGGGCGAGCGCTGCGAGGGCGGCGAATGCGTCGAGGCGTGCGTCTCGGAGTGCGCGGTCGACGAGCGGCGCTGCGTCGAGCTGGGCGTGCAGTACTGCGAGCGGGTCGCCGACTGCGACCGCTGGGGCCGGGTCGAGGCCTGTCCGGGTGGGCAGCAGTGCCGGGGCGACGGGGTCTGCGGGGTCTGCGATGACGGCGAGAGCGAGACGCGGCCGTGCGGGCGCTGCGGCACCCAGGAGCGCCGCTGCCTCGACGGCGTCTGGCAGGACTGGCGGCTGTGCATGGATCAGGGCGAGTGCGAGGCCGGGCAGGTCGAAGCTTGCGGGCGCTGCGGCCAGCGCACCTGCACCGCGCAATGCACCTGGACGAGCTGCGACGGCCAGGGCGTGTGCACGCCGGGCGAAGAGAGCGCGCGCGGCACCTGCAACCAATGCGGGTGGAGCGTTTGCATGGCCAATTGTCAGTGGGATCCGAACTGTCGCCGCAGCGGATCCGACTGGCAGCGGTGCAATGATTGCGGGTGGCAGTTCTGCTGCCCCGATGCCAACTGGTGTCCGTGCGCGGCGCACTTCCCGGCGAGCTGCCCCGGGCAGTCGTGCGAGGAGCCCGGCGTCTGTCGGTAATGCGCCGGTCGCGCGTCAGGGGGGCGGCAAGGTTTGGGAAAAAACCAGCCGCCCCGGACCGGGGGAGTCCCTGTGCGATCGGGCAGGGAGGGAGGAGGAGGCCACCCGATCTACAGCACCGGTCCGGGGCGACGGAAGCGTCGCTTCGTGCACGCTTCTGAGGATTGGATACCGGCAATGCGGGTCGAGGTTTCAACGTGCGATGAAAAACTCTGCCCGATGTTCGTTCGGCTTCGTTCGGCGTGACCGAGCGCGGCCCTCGGCCATCGAACCGGGGTGATCCTTGCGCGTTGAGGTCGACCCGATGACCAACCCCGTCCGCGTGCTTGTCGGTGTTTCGCGGTGCCTTCTCGGCGAAGAAGTGCGCTTCGACCGCGGGCACAAGCGCAGCCGCTACGTCACCGACGTGCTCTCCGCGTTCTTCGAGTACCTGCCGGTCTGCCCCGAGGTCGAGGTGGGCATGGGCGTGCCGCGCGAGAGCGTGCGGTTGGTAGAGGTCGACGCCGGGCCGCCGCGGCTCATCGCACCGCGCTCAGGCACCGATTGGACGCCGGCGATGGAGTCGCTGCTCGCCGAGCGGGTCGAGGCCATCGCGGCGGCGGCGCCCCGGGGTTTCATCGTCAAGAGCAAGTCGCCCACCTGCGGCCTCGACCGGGTCCGGGTCTACCGCGCGGCGGGCCCGCCGGCGGCGGATGGCGTCGGCATGTTCACCGCGGCCTTGCAGGCGCGCCTGCCGCTCTTGCCCATCGAAGACGAAGGCCGGCTCAACGATGCCCGGCTGCGCGAGCATTTCATCACCCGCGTCTTTGCCCACGACGACTGGCTGCGCCTGCTCGAAGCGCCCTCGGCGGCGGCGCTGGTGGCGTTTCACGCGCGGCACAAGATGCTGCTGATGG
>JAGQJJ010000552.1 GCA_020430675.1 Myxococcales bacterium | reverse complement strand
CGCATGCCCCACCTGCGCCGACGCGCGCGTGCTGCGACTCGCCGACGCCGGCCCGACCGAAGATGCCAGCCCGCCGCCGCGGGCCGTCGAGGTGCGTCCCATCTTCGATGGCTGCGCCGACCTCTACGATCAAGACATCGTGCCCACCTTCTCGATCGAGATCGCGCCCGAAGAATGGGCCGCCATCCAAGCCGAGTTTGCCGCGCCCCGCGAGCGCGAGGCGGCCGGCCTGCCGCTCAAGCCATACCACCCGCTGCTGAAGTTCACCTACGAAGGCGAGGTGGTCGAAGACGCGATGATCCGGCTGAAGGGCAACCCGTTCTATTCGTGGGAGCCGCCCAAGATGCAGTTCATCATCTCATTTCGAGAGAACGACCGCAGCGGGCGCTTTCATGGCTTGCGCAAGATCGGCCTCGACGCGCCCTGGTATGACCCCACCTTCCTGCGCGAGCGCCTGTCGACCGCGTTCTTGCGCGAAGCGCGGGTGCCCGGCGCCTGCGCCAACAACGCGCGCCTGTTTGTCAATGGCGAGTTTTATGGGCTGTATGTCAACCGCGAGCACATCGACAAGGAGTTCCTGGAGCGCGTCTTCGATGACCCCGAAGGCAACCTTTACAAATATGGTCACGAGCTGAAGACCAACGAAGACGTGGGCGATGTCAGCCGACGCGACCAGTTCTGGGCGACGCAGGATCTGGTGGCGTTCGAGGCGCTGACCGATCGGAACGCGGCGGTCACGGCCTGGGCCGCCGAAGCGATGCTGCCGCAGTACGATGGCTTCTGGTGCTGCGATCACAATTACTACCTGTATGACCATCCGCGCCGTGGCTTCATCTTTGTGCTGCACGACCTCGACATCACGCTCGACCGCGGCAGCGCGCAGACCAATCTGGTGACGTATGGCAGCCGCAAGACGCTGCATCTGCAGCTTGCCATGGCCGACGCCGCATGGCGGGCTGACTTCGACGCGGCGGTCGCGCGGTTGCTGCCCTACTTCGACGCGCCTGAATTCGAGCGGCGCCTCGACCGCTGGTCGGCCCAGATCGCGCCCTTCGTGCAGCGCGACCCGAACCTGCCCTTCACGGTGCAATCCCATTTTGAGTCGGTCATGCAGATGCGCGACTGGTTTGCCCAGCGGCAGCAGTATCTGGCGGATTATGTCGACCGCAATACGCGCTGCCAGCGCGGGCTGCCCGGCGCCGACCGCGATCGCGATGGCTTCGATGAGTGCGAAGACTGCGACGACCTCAACCGGCAGGTGCACGCCGGTGCGCCTGACCCGTGCAATGAGCGCGATGATGACTGTGATGGCTTCATCGACGAAGACGCCGACTGCGATGCCTGCGTCGATGTCGACCTGGTGCCGGACGGCGCGCCGCCCGTGCGCATGAGCCTCTGCCCGGCGCCGCAGCGATGGTACGACGGCCAGACCACCTGCGCGGCGCGTGGGGGCACGCTGGCGGTGCCCGCGGCGGCCGAGGTGCCCGCATTGCTGGCGGCGGTGGCGCCCATGGGCGATCTCGATTGGTGGACGGGCGCCAATGACGGCGATGAAGAGGCCCGCTGGGTCGCCCCGGGCGGCGCGCTGATCGCCGACCCGCCGTGGATGCCCGGCCAACCCAGCGGCGACAGCGACCAGAACTGCGCCCTGTTTGTGCCTTCGGCCGGCGGCGCGTGGAATGACGCCACGTGCACCGACGCGCACCCCGTGCTCTGCCGCTTGTGAAGCGCGCCAAGGAGGAGATCCGGCGATGACGCATGGCGCTGAGTTCGAGCGTCTGGTCGCGATCATGGCGCGGCTGCGCGCGCCCGATGGCTGTCCATGGGACCGCAAACAGACGCTTGACTCGCTGCGTCAATGGCTCGTGGAAGAGACCTACGAGGTGCTCGACGCCATCGAGAGACGCGACGTGCGGGCCCATTGTGATGAGCTGGGCGACCTGCTGCTGCAAGTGGTGTTTCAAGCGCAGATCCGCGCCGAAGAGGGTTCTTTCGACGTGGGCGACGTGGCGCGGGCCATCGCCGACAAGATGCAGCGCCGGCATCCCCATGTCTTCGGCGACGCGGTCATCGATGACACGGCCGAGCTGCGCCGCGCCTGGGCCCAGATCAAGGCGCAGGAGCAGAGCGCTCGAGGCGAGCGCCGCGGCACGCTCGATGGGGTGCCCCCTGCCCTGCCCGCTCTGCTGCGCGCGCTGCGGCTGGGTCAGAAGGCGGCCGGGGTGGGCTTTGACTGGCCCGACGTGACGCGCGTGATGGCCAAGATCGACGAAGAACGAGACGAACTGATCGCGGCGATGGCCGACGGCGACCCTGGGCGCGTCGAAGCTGAGCTGGGTGACCTGCTGTTCAGCGTGGTCAACCTGGCCCGCCACCTGAACGTCGACCCAGAGACGGCGCTGCACGCGGCAAGTGCTCGATTCAGCGCGCGATTTTCCGCCGTCGAGGCCGGCGTGCGCGCCGATGGCCACGAGATCTCGACGTTGGCCATTGACGCGCTCGAAGCACGTTGGCAGGCAGCAAAACGGCGCCTCGATGGTGCTGAGCCGGCCGAAGGCGGGTGATCAGCGTAGACCGGTTGGGATTGCGTTCAGCTCGACCAGATCGCGCGTGCAGTGGGTCACGTCGGGGCATCCGCAGAGCGCCATCGCCTCGACCAGTTCGGCGCGAAGCAGGTTCAGCGCATGGGCGACGCCGGCCTGCCCGCCGACGGCCAGACCCCAGAGCACCGGGCGGCCGACCAGGACCGCTTTGGCGCCGAAGGCGAGCGCCTTGATGACATCAGTGCCACGGCGGATGCCACCGTCGACGAGGAGCTCGGCCCGGCCGGCGATGGCATCTGCGATCGGGCGCAAGACCTCGGCCGTCGCGATGGCGGTGTCAAGCTGTCGGCCGCCATGGTTCGACACCACGATGCCGTCGACCCCCACGTCGACCGCGCGCAGGGCGTCATCGGCGCGCAGAATGCCTTTGACCAGCACCGGCAGCTTGGTGCGGGCCCGCAGCCATTCCACGTCGGCCCAGGTCAACGACGGATCGAGCTGCTCCCGCACATAGCGACTGAGCCCCGACTCGCCGCCCGCGGCCGGCACGCCCTCGCGACCCGTGCCGGCCACGTTGGCCACCGTGAGGCCCGGTGGCAGCGCAAAACGATTGCGCGCATCGCGCTCGCGGGTGCCGATCTCGGCGGCATCGACCGTCAGCACCAGGGCCCGACAGCCGCTGCGCTCGGCGCGGTCGACCAACTCAGCGGTCAAGCCGCGGTCGCGATAGACATAGAGTTGGAACCACAGCGGCCCGGTCGCGGCTTCGGCGACCGCTTCGACCGCGGTCGTGGCCAACGTGCTCAGGCACATGATGACGCCTGCTTCGCCCGCCGCTCGGGCGGTGGCCCGCTCGCCTTCGGGGTGGGCCAGACAGTGGAACGCGGTCGGCGCGATCAGGATCGGCATCGCGCAGGGCGCGCCCAGGATCGTCGTCGCCGGGTCACGCCGGCTGACATCGACCAACATCCGCGGGTGCAGCGAGACCGCGTCCCATGCCGTTCGATTGCGCCGCAGCGTCAGCTCATCGCGCGCACCGCCGGCATAATAATCGCGGGCCATCGGGGGCAGCGCGGCCAAGGCGGCGGCTTCCATCTCGGCGAGGTTCACAAAGTCCATGGCTCTCCCTCTGCTCGAAGCGCGTACGCATGGTGCCCGCCGCTCGCATCGAGAGCAATCCTCGGGTATGCTGCGCCGGCCATGTCACTGCCGCCGCCCATGACATCGCCCCGCACGCTGCGCCGCGCGCGGCCCGTCCTCGATGCCCTCCGCCGCTACCATCGCCACGAAGTGCTCGGTCTCGAGCATGTGCCCGCCGA
>JAGQJJ010000551.1 GCA_020430675.1 Myxococcales bacterium | reverse complement strand
GACATGCATGGAGCTGCGGCGTTTGGTGCGGGCGGCGCGACCGGGGTTCTCGGCCATGCCGATCACCTCTTCGGCGTGCACCACCTCAAGCGCCAGCCCGCTCACCTTGCGGCGTTCGAGCTCGGCTTCAACCCGCGCGCGGTCGCCGACCAGCAGCACGGGGCCATCCCCGCGCCGGCAGGCCTCGATGGCGCCGTCGACGACGTCCCCCGGCGCGCGATCGCCGCCCATCGCGTCGAGCGCGACGGCAGCGGGCAACGCGAGGTCGGTGTCGCTCACCGCGCGCTCGCCGCGCGGGGCCCGGCATCCGCGGCCACGGCCGGGATCAGCTCTCGACCTCGACGACCTCGAGGACGTAGCGTTCCTTGTACCAGCCGCAGCTCGGGCAGATGCGGTGCGGCTCCTTGGGAGCGCCGCAGTTGCCGCATTCGTTGTACGCCTTGGCGGAGATCTTGTGAGTGGCGCGACGGGTGTCGCGCTTCGAGCGGGACTTTCTCCGCTTCGGGACAGCCATGGTGACCTCGATCCGTCGGGGAGGCGCCGTTGCGGGCGCCTACGAGTTCAACTTCTTCTTCATTTCGAGCAGGGGCGCCCAGCGGGGGTCGATCTGGTCGCCCCCTTCGGTCGCTGACCCGCGGGACAACTCAAGGCAAACCGCGCCGGCTTCGGCGCAGCTTGGATTCATCGGGAGCGCGAGCAGCAGATCCTGGCGGAAGAGGTCGGTCAGGTCGATGTCTTCACCCTCGAAGGTGTCGACGTCATCCTCCTCTTCGTCATCGTGCTGCACCGCGATCTCATCGTGGGCCGGCGCCGCCGTGCGCTGCACCAGCACATGGTCTTCGCGGGTCGTCACGTCGAGGGCGCGATCGCTCAGGCAGCGCACGCAGTCGAAGCCGACCTTGGCTTGAATACGGCCGTCGACGATGACCTCGCCGCCGGGCGAGCGGTAGACCATGCCTTCGACCCGGGCGGGGCCGAGCACGCGGTAGCCCAGGTCGCCGACAAGGCCCGCCAGGTCGACGGCGAGCTGCTCCACACCGACCTCACCCGCGAAGGCGCGACCCTCGTGGGTCAGCTCGTCGAGCCGGAACTTCAGCTCGAGGATCGCCTTGTGCGGGGGCGGGGAATGGGCCTTCATCATCGCCTCGACCACGGGGCGCACGGGCGGCGCCGCGATTTGGAACGCGGCACATTAGCGGCGGTCCCCGTCGATGTCAATCCGCGCGTCGGCCGGTTTGGATCGGGGTTCTCGTGGCATGATGCGCGCCGGTCTGGCGACTTGCGAGGTGGGTGATGCGGCGGTGGGCGATCGGGCTTTGTGTGGTGCTGAGCGCGGCCGGGGGCTGTGATGACTCGGAGACCGCAGCGGTTGACGCGGCCGCTGACGCGATGGTGCAGGTCGATGGCGGCGACGCGCCGCCGGCCGCGGATGGCGAGCCGACGGATTCGGGCCCGGACGCCGGGGTGCCCGGCGAGGGCCTCGGCTTGACGGTGCGGCCGGCCGAGCGCGAGCTGCGGCTGACGTATGACGGCGCGCTGCGGCTGCGCTTTCCGCCCGATGGCCTGCAGATCGGCGTCGTCGCCGCCCTCGAAGCGCGCATCAATTACGATCCCTGGTACGTGTTCAGCGACGCGCCCGGCGCGCTGCCCGACGGGCTGATGTGGCGCTCGGCCGAGACGTGGACGGCGCGGCCGGCCGAGGGCGCGGCGGTGTCGGTGGTGCTCGATTTTGGCGATCTGGGCGCCGGCGGATTGCGGGTCGAGGTGGTCGACGGCGAGCGCGTCGCGGCGCATTTCACCCCGCCGCCGGGCGCGCCGGTGGCCTATCTGCGGCTGCGCCCTGAGGCGGACGCGACCGAGGGGTTCTACGGGCTGGGCGAGGTCTTTGACGATCCGAACCACCGCGGCCGGGTGCGGGCGATGCAGCTCGAGCTCGACTCGGGCATCGAGAGCGTCAACAACGAGGCCCATGTGCCGGTGCCGCTGCTGATCGGCACGACGGGGTGGGGCTTGTTTGTGCAGAGCGACCACCCGTCGGCTTTTGCGGTGGCGGTGGAAGACGACCGACGCATCGACGCCATCGTCGGCGCCGGTCTCGACGCGGCCGAGGGCCTCGACTTCCACTTGTTCGCGGCGGCGCATCCCCTCGATATCACGCGGTTTTACTATGATGTCGCCGGCGATCCTCGGCTGCCCGCGCCATGGGCGCTGGGGCCGTGGGTCTGGCGCGACGAGAACGACGATCAGGCGCAGGTGATCGCCGATCTGAACGCGATGCGCGATCTCGACCTGCCGGCAAACGGCATCTGGGTCGACCGACCGTATGCCAGCGGGGTCAGCTCGTTTGACTTCTCGCCGGCGCAGTTCCCCGATCCGGCGGCGATGATCGAGACGGCGCATGCGCTCGGCTTCCGGTTTGCGCTGTGGCACACGGCGTATGTGGGCGAGGATCAGCCGTCGACCGCCGCGTTCCATGCCGAGGCCGAGGCAGAGGGGTATTACCCGCCGACCTCGGGCGCCATCGTCAATGACTGGGGGCGGCCGGTCGACCTGACCAATCCGGCGGCCTATGCGTGGTGGCAGGGGCTCATCCGGCGCTACACCGACCTGGGCGTCGAGGGCTTCAAGCTCGACTACGTGGAAGACATCGTGCTGGGGCTGTTTCGGCGGCGCAACGAGTGGGTCTTCGCCGATGGCCGCACCGAGCGCACGATGCACAAGGCGTATCAGCGGCTCTATCACCAGGTCTTCGCCGAGACGCTGCCCGAGGAGGGCGGCTTTCTGCTGTGCCGCGCGGGCACCTGGGGCGGGCAGACCAATGGCGTGATCATCTGGCCGGGCGATCTGGACGCCGACTTCTCGCGGCATCGAGAGCCGCGCACGGATGGCGATGGCGATGCGTACGTCGCCGTCGGCGGGTTGCCGGCGTCGATGGTCGCGGGGCTGTCGCTGGGGCCGTCTGGGTATCCGTTTTATGGCGCCGATACGGGCGGTTACCGGCATTGCCCGCCCGACAAGGAGACGTTTGCGCGCTGGTTCGAGCAGACGGCGCTGTCGTCGGTGATGCAGATCGGCACGAGCTGCAATGACGTGGCCTGGGAGCCCACCGCGCGCAACGGCTTCGACGCCGAGCTGCTCGATTGGTACCGGCGCTACACGCGGCTGCACCTGCGGCTTTGGCCCTATGCGTGGTCGCTGGCGCGGCGTCTGGCCGAGGACGGGCGGCCGTTGCAGCGGCCGTATGGCTTGCAGCATCCCGAGTTGGGGCGCCACCCGTGGGACACCTATTTCTTTGGTGATGACCTGCTCGTGGCGCCGGTCGTGTCGCGGGGCGAGCGGACGCGCACGGTGCCTTTCCCGCCCGGTGATTGGTTCGATTGGTGGACGGCGGGGCGCATTGAGGGCGGGGCCGATCGCGAGGTGTCGGCACCGCTCGATACGCTGCCGTTGTTCTTGCGCGCCGGCGGCGTGGTGCCGCTGCTGCGGCCGACGATCGACTCGCTGGCGCCGACGAATGACGGGGCGCGGGTCGACTCGTACGCCACGACGCCCGGTCGGTTGTACGCGGTGATGGCGCTCGGGGCGCCGGGCGGGTTCACGCTGTTCGACGGCACGCGCCTCGGCCATGACGGCGCGGCGAACATCGAGGTGATGCAGGGCGAGGTGTTCACGTTGGGCACGCAGCTCGAAATCTGGGGCCTGGAAGCTGCGCCGGCCGAGGTGCAGCTCGATGGCGCGCCGCTGGCCGCGGTGGCTGACGAAATGGCGCTGGACGCGGCCGAGGCGGGCTGGTGGTTCGACGCTGCGCGGCGGGCGCTGCATTTGCGCCTCGCGCCGGGCGATCACGCGGTCATGTTCACTCG
>JAGQJJ010000550.1 GCA_020430675.1 Myxococcales bacterium | reverse complement strand
CATCGCCTATGACAAGCACCCGACCAATGATCTGGGCCTGTCGGGTCTGCTCACGGTCGACGCGCGCCTGTTCGATTGGCTGGCGGTCGGCCTCGCCGGGCGGCTGTCATGGCTGACGCTCGATGAGGAGGACTTCGACGCGCCTTCGGTGCAGCAAGAGGTATGGCTGCGGGCGGGGTTTGATCACCACGGCCACGGCGCGCGGCTGGTCGGTGGCCGGCTCAGCTCCGACACCGATACCATCGCCGAGGGCGCGCTGGTCGTGGGCGCCCAGGCCTGGTTCACCGCTTACGCCACCCTGCGACTCGAAGGCGCGCTCACCCGCTACAACGACGGCGCCGCGACTCAGGTGAGCGCGGCGGTGTATCTGCCCTTGTTGCGGCACCTGCACCTCGAAGGCGGCGCGCAGATGACGCGCTATACGCTCGATGAGCCGCAGGCGACCACGATGCTGGTGCCGGCCGGTCCGCCGCCGCCCCCGGGCGCGCCGCCGCCGGCGATGGTTGAGGTACCGATCGAGCCCGGCACGCTGGTGCCCGTCGAATACACCGATGGCACCCCGCACTGGTCGGGCTTTGCCACTGCACACCTTCGTTTTGATGCCTTCAATCTCAGCGTCGGCGGCCGCCTCGGCACCGAAGTCCGGCCCGTGCGGCTCGCCGAACCCACACTGTGGAACATCGACGACGCGCTCACCGGCTCGGCGTATGTGCAAGGCACCGTGCCTTTGTCCGATGCCTTCACGCTCTTTGCCGGCTACGAAATCAATCGCCTCGACACCGAGGCCGAGCCCAACGCGCTCATCCAGACCTTGACCACTGGCCTCGTCGTCACGTACGGAGTTTCGCCATGAACACGCGCATCCTGCAATCCTGCGCCGCCCTGCTCGTCGCCGCCCTGCTCGCCGCCACGCCGGCGGCGGCCAAGGACGTGCCCGAGCTGTTCCAGGACAGCTATACCCTCGAAGCCTCGTACCAGTATGCCCTGGCGCTCGAAAAGGTCGAGAGCATCCCGGCCCGCGGCGACGACGCCTACCTGGTGCACCTGCGCCGGGGCTGGCTGCTCTACCTGCTCGGGCGCTACGCCGACGCGGTCGCCGCCTACCAACAGGCGCTCAACACCGCCGATACCATCGAAGGACACCTTGGCCTGTCATTGCCCCTGATGGCGCTCAGACGCTGGAAGGAGGCCGAGACCGCCTGCCGCAAGGTGCTCAAGACCGCGGCCGGCAACTACCTCGCGCACAGCCGGCTGGCCTATGTGCTCTACAACGCCGGACGCTACGGCGACGCCGAGAAGGCCTATGCCACCCTGGTCGCCGAGTACCCGAGCGACGTCGAGATGCGCACCGGCCTGGGCTGGGCGCAGCTCAAGCAGGGGCAGACCGCCAAGGCCAAAGCCTCGTTTGAGTTCGTGCTGCGCATCTCGCCCGATTACACCTCGGCGCGCCAGGGGCTCGACGCCTGCAAGTGATCACTCGCCCAGCTTCCAGGTGACCAGGGCGTCGCGGGCCTGACCGCGCACCTGCTGGCTCTCGGCAACGCAGGCGATCAGCTCGGCGTGCTCGGGGCCAGCGAGGCGCTTGACTGCCCCGGATTTCAGGTACTTGAGCTTCAAGGCGCCGCGCAGATCGGGGGCGGTGAGCAGCGCCAGACCGTAACAGGCGCGGGCATCGGCGCGGGCGGCGTTGAGCCACAAGGCATCGGCGCCCTCGGCCTTGGCCAGCGTGACCTTGGGATCGCGTACGCCCTCAGCGGCCGAGACCCAAGTGCCGCTGCACGTGGCCAGATGCGCCGGCGACGGCGCGGCAAAGCGCGGTCCGGGCGCCCGTTGGCCCGTTTCAAGGATCGTCAGTTCAACCCGGCGGTTTTCGGCGCGGTGCTCGGGCGTGTCATTGGGCACGATCGGGCGCGTCTCGCCATAGCCTTTGGCTTCGAGTCGCTTCGGGTCGACGCCGCGGGCCACGAGGGCGTGCACCACCGCCTCGGCGCGCCGCGTCGAGATCAGGAAGTTTCGCTCGTCGGAGCCTACATCGTCGGTGTGGCCCTCAACCTCCACGCGCTTGACCTGCGGGTTCTCGACCAGCACCCGCGCCATCTCATCGATGAGCGGCAGGCTGCGTTTTTCGATCCGATCGGTGCCCGCCGAGAAATAGATGCGCTCGCGGATCTCGATGCGCGACTCCATGATGATCACCTTGGCCGCGTCGGGGCAGCCATCGGCGTCGTTGTCACCGTTGAAGGTTTCGGGCTCGTTCGGGCAGGCATCGACCGCGTCGAGGATGCCATCGGCGTCGGTGTCGACCTGCGCGCCGGCTTCGGTGACAACTTCGGCGCCGGCCATGCGCGCGTCGACGCCCTCGGGCGCCTCGACGGGGATGCCGATCGTGCGCGGCGGGCCACCTTGCACGCGCTCTTTGTCGACCGCGACGAAGCTGGTGAAGGGGGTCATCACGCGATGCTTCATCGAGAGCTTCACGATGGCATCGATGACTTCGGGATGAGACTCGTTTTGATCCCAGAGCCCGGTGCCCAGCGCGTCGATGCGGGCCCGGGCCCAGAGCGGCCCCAGCGCGGGGTTGCGGGCATCGGCCTCGGGCAGCTCGACCTCGATCGGCATCTCAACCGCCCGCCCACCGGAGAGCGCGCGCAACGTGACGGTCGCCTTGCCTGCCTTGCCATACCGCCCGATCACGGTCAGGGGGCGGGAGGCGAACAGATCGGGCAGCACGGGCGGCAGCGGCTCATGCACGTCGAGACCGCCCCAGTCGACCTGCACGTCGGTCAACACCGGCTGATCGATCAGCCCGAAGAAGCGATTGACCGCCTCGGCCGGGTCTTCGCGCGTCGTGGCATAGAACGTGGTGCCGCGCCCCTGCGCGCCCAAGCCGCTGAGCAGGCAGCGGTTGACGCTTGATCCCACGCCGAAGCCAAAGACCCGGCCTCGGTCGCCGCGGCCGAGCATGTCTTTGATGTATTGGCGGGTGCGGGCCAGAATCTCATCTTCGTTGCCCACATAGCCATCGGTCAGAAAGAAGACATAGCGATCGCGGCCCGCCTCGGCCGGCGGCGCCAGCGAGGCATCGATGGCATTGACCAGCTCGGTGCCGCCCCCGGCGGCGAGGCGATCGACAAAGCGCAGGCCCGCGTCGAGCGTCTCATGGCTGACCCGCTGCGGCGCCCGGTAGAGCTGCGAGGTGCTGCCGGCAAACGCGATGATGTTGAAGGTATCGGTGGGCCGAAGCTGGCGCAGGGCCAGCTCGATGGCGCGCTTGGCCATCGCGATGGGCAGACCGTGCATCGAACCCGAGGTGTCGATGACAAAAATCAGCTCGCGCCGGCCGACCAGGGCGTCGAGGTCAAGCGTTGGCGGGTGGATGCGCAAGGCAAAGAAGCCATCTTCGTCGGCCGCGGGCCGATGGGTCAGCAAGCTGGCCGTCGGCGTCTGGCCACCGACGGCGTAGCGCAGCACAAAGTCGCGGTTGGGCACGCGCTCGTGCTCGGCGAGGCGCAAGTCGAGCACATCGCCCTCGGCGGCGCCGACGGTGTCATGCGTCGGCACCGAATAGCCGACGATGGGCTGGCCGGCATCGACGCGCACATGCAACGCGATGTCGTGCCCGCTGCGCAGGCCGGCGCCGACAACGGGCGGTGAGAGACGCGAGGCATCGGGCACGCGGTCGGTGTCGGCCTTCGTGCCCGCGCCCGAAGGTGGCGAGGCCAGCGCGCCGCCGGGAAAATAGCGGGGCCCGAGCACCATCGGAAAAACCAGCTCATAGGTGTCGCCGTCATTGGTCAGGTCTTGCAGCGAGCGAATCACCACATCGATCGTGCTCTCGGGCGGGATGTTGGCGACGCTCTGGGTGA
>JAGQJJ010000549.1 GCA_020430675.1 Myxococcales bacterium | reverse complement strand
CCGTCGCAGTCGATGGCCGGCTCGGCGGCCGCGGCGCAGGCGCGCAGACGGGCGCATTCATCGCCGGGGCCAAGCGCGTCGACCAGGCAGCCCTCTGCGTCGCGGGCCATCAGCATGTCATCGACCGGCAGGCTGCCGTCGGCGCAGCGATGGGTGCATTGGGCGAGTTCTTCTTCCGAGAGCGGGTCGCAATCGGTCGTGGCCAGGCACCAGGCCTGGCACGCGAGCGGCACGTCATCGTCCCACGACAACGGCGAGGTGCGCACCTCAAGCGCGTAGGGACCGCCGCGATTGGGCGGCGCGAGCGTCGCCACCACGCTATAGGTACCCGCGGCCAGCTGCGTCTCGATGCGCGGGCAGAAGTCGACGCCGCCATCCACGCTGCTGGTGATGCGATTGCCGGCGTCGTCGTTGACGCCGCGATACAGGATGAGCTGCGCGTCGATGCCACAGGCGATGCCTTGCCGATCGCTCAATTGCAGCACGACCCGGCCGCCGGTGGTGTCGAAGATGAAGTGATCGCGGTCGGTGAAGGCGCCGCCCTCGCTGATCGTGCCGGTCGCCCGTAGAATGGCGCCCGGATAGAGCCACTCGGCGGTGGCATCGCGGTCGATGTTGTCATTGACCTCGGTGATGTGCTGCCGCGTGCAGCCCGCCGAGCAGCCATCGCGCTCTTCGGTGTTGCCATCATCGCATTCTTCGCTGCCTTCGCGCACGCCGTCGCCGCACCAGGCTTCTTCAACCGGTTCGATGCTGCCCGCAAGTTGGATGGTGACCCGGTCACTGAAGCGATCGTCGCTCCAATCGAGCTGCATGACATGCTTGCCCGGTGGCAGCACCTCGTCGAACTCGATGTCACCGCCCTGGGCGGGGCAGTTGAGGTAGCCCGAGCCGCGCAAACGCCCTTCATACTGGGCGAAGAGGCCCATGATCAGGTCGCGCGTTTCGAAGCCGGCGGTATAACGCGGGCAGGCGTTGCCGCCGTACCAGAAGTTGCGTGGCACCGGATAGCCGAAGTCGAAGCGCACGCGGCTGGTCTGGCGCAGGTCGAGCATGAACAGGCCGTTCTGCGCGGCGAACAGGTCGAACTGCGCCGCGAGGTAAGGCAGGATCGGCGCGTCGATGGCGCCGCCGCTGCCATTGCGACCCAAGGTCGGGTGCACCTCGAGCTGGCAGGTGGGCGAGCAGCCATCGAAGGCGCCCACATCGCCGTCATCGCAGGCTTCGGCGCCTTCGACGATGCCATTGCCGCACACCGTCTCGAGCTGGCAGTCGGCGTCGCAGCCATCGCCGGCCTGCACATTGCCGTCATCGCAGGCCTCTTCGACCGGCATGAGCACCCCGTCGCCGCAGAACGGCACGGTGCCCCGCCGTTGGGCTTCGGCCCAGAGCAGGTCGAACGTGGCGGCGACCACGCCGTCGACATCCGCCAGGTCGGCGAGCAGCGCATACGGTCGGCCGGCCACGACAAAACCCGAGGTCCGGCGGTCGAGGCCGGCGGCCTGCAGGTCGGCGTCGGGCAGCAGGGCCATGCGAAGGATGGCATACGCTTCGTAGCTCTCTTCGGTATAGCCGAGCACCACCGCTGGCGGCGCGGCCTGGCAGTTGCGCCGTTCTTCCCATTGGCCGTCGACGCAGGTCTCGACGCGCGTGCCGGTGCCCGCGGGCCCGCAGGCCAGATCGCGACGCGCCCCGTCGGTGCACGCATCGGGATCGACGCAGCCGCCGAAGGCGCCGTAGCGCCCGTCAATGCAGGTCCGCGTCCGGCGGCCCCGGCCATTGACGCCGCAGGCTTGGGCGTCGACCGCGCCCGGCACGCAGTCGACCGGATCGCCGCAGTCGGGTTCGAGCAGGCGGCCGCCGACGCATTCGGCGGTCAGCATCGCCCAGCCATTGAGGCCGCAGGCCGGCGAGGGGCGATAGTGGCCGATGCACGCCGCCGCGTTCGGGTCCAGGCTGCACAGCCGCGACGGTCCCATGGCGCCATCTTCGCATTCATCGGGATCGACGCAGGCGCCGGCCGACTGCCATTGCCCGGCCACACAGCGTGCCGGCTCGGCGCCGCGGCCATTGAGGCCGCAGGGCTGGTTGCCCTGGGCGCCGTCGACGCATTGGTCGGGGTCGTCGCAGGGCGAAAACGGCGTCCAGACGCCGCCCACACAGCGCCGATCCTGGCCGCCGCGGTCGTTGAGGCCGCAAGCGCGCGCTTCGAGCGCGCCGTCGACGCATTCAGCGGCAACGCACGCGCCCTCGGGCACGTATTCGCCGTCGACGCAGCGCTGCGCCTGCACCCCGCCGGGGCAGGGCTCGGCGATCAGCGTGCCGTCGATGCAGGAGAACTCGACCGTGAGCACATAGGCCGGCACCGGTCCGTCGTTGAAGCCAGCCACCCGAAGCACGTAGGTGCCCGGCTCCAGCTCGACCACCAGCCGCGAGCAAAGGTCGGCGTCGTCGTCGTTGAAGGCCAGCTGGATCAGGTCGCCGCCTTGCAGGGCAAACAGCGTCAGCGTGGTATCGCCCGGGCAGCCGCTGGCGCCGTCCGAGGTATAGGCCGTCATGCGGGCCGGGCGGTCCAGATCGAAGCGGTAATCGCTCGAGCCCCCGGCCGGGATGGCGTCGCCGTCGAAGTCCCCGCCGCCGTCCACCCGCGGCGTGCCGCCTTCGATGCCGACCGTCAGGTTGAACGCCGGCACCGCCTGGTTGTCGAAGCCACCCACCCGCACGACGTAATCGCCTGCCGCCAGATCCAGGTCGAGCAGCGAGCAGCGACCATTGCCGGTGTCATCATCAAAGGCCACCTGAACGCGCGTGCCATCGGGCTGCACGCGATAGACGGTGATCGTGGTATCGCCCGGGCAGCCACCGGCGCCGTCCGAGGTCTCGAGGCGCACCTGCAGCGCCTCACCCACGCTCAAGAAATAGTCATCGGCCGCGCCCTGTGGGATGGCCACGCCGGCATAGGCGCCGGGTCCGCTGATGTCAAAGCGCGTGCCGATGCAGAGGTCATCGGCGACCCATTGGCCGACGACGCAGGTCGAGGGCTGCCGGCGGTCGCCGCCGCACGGGCGCGCTTCGGCGATGCCATCGACGCAGACATCGGGGTCATCGCACGCCGACCACGGCCCGAAGGTGCCCGCGTCGCAGCCCCGCGAGCGCTCGCCGCGGTCATTCTGGCCGCACGCTTCGATCTGCACCTGACCGGCGACGCAATCGGCGGGCTCGTCGCCCGGCTCGCCGCGCGGGCTCGCGGGCGCAGCGATGAAGTCGACCGCGTTGTTGTCGGTGTCGACGTGATCGACCCGCGTCACCGCGCTGCCATCGGACGGATCGACCGATGGCAGCCCCTCGCCGACGAAGAACCGGCCCGCGTCGCCATAACCGAGCGCGTCGAGCACCGTGTCACCGCGGCGCAGCTGCAAGCCATCGGGCCCGTTCTGCAGGTCGGCGCCGTCGATGAGCAGATCGGCCATCGCCCGCAACGCCGCGTTGGCGCCGGGCTCGGTCACCAGGTAATAGCCATCGGCGGCGATGACGCCGTCGAGCGGCAGCGTCTCATACTCGACGCCGTCGTTGCCGTTGACCGCGACCAGCGTCAGCCCGTCGAGCGCGGTGCCCGGCGGCCCCCAAAGCTCGATGAAGGTGTCGCTGCCGTCGGCCCCGACCTGATCGTAGAGCACCTCGTTGATGACCACCGGGGGCGGCGGCGCGAGGCAGGCCCCATCGACGCACTCGGCGCCCGGCGGACAGGCCTGAGCCGGCCCCCACTCCAGGCAGGCGTCGGCGTCGGTGTCGCCGCAGGCTTCGACCCCACCCGCGACGCAGCGGCGCGCGCCCGCCGCGCACTCATCGGCGCAGGCCCCGGCGCAGG
>JAGQJJ010000548.1 GCA_020430675.1 Myxococcales bacterium | reverse complement strand
CGACGGCGCGGCTCAGGCCGTGATAGCGGCGCTCGCCCACCACCGCCAGCGCGTCGGCGACGGCGTCGAGCCCCGCGATGCCCTGCCCTTCGGCGCCGCGTTCGAGCGCGAGCACCATGCCGTAGTATCGGTAGACGGCGGCAAAACGCGGATCGCCGACGGCCTCGAAACGGGCGATGGCCTGGGCATAACCCGCCGCCGCCGCTTCGAGCGCGCCTTCATGATGATGGACCAACGCCAGATAGGCGGCGGCGACGGCCTGCGAGCGCCGGTTTCCCACCCGCTGGTGGATCGCCAGCGAGCCTTCGAAATGCTGGCGCGCCGCGGCGATGCGGCCCTCTTCGAGATCGAGCGTGCCCAGGTGGCCCAACGCCATGGCCAGGAAGTACTCCTCGCGGGCGGCGCGCAGCAGCGGAAGGGCGTGTTCGAGGTGGTCGCGGGCCGAGGGCACGTCGCCAAACGAGGCCGACGCCAGCGCGAGCTGGATGCGCGAGATGGCCTGCCAGCGCGCGTTGCCATGCTTCGTGTGCAGCGCCAGCGCCTGCGCGGCGGCGGCGGCGGCCTGGGGCACCGCGCCGCGCAGGTCGTCCAGCTCGGCCTGCCCGTTGAGCGCGCGTGCCTCCAGCTCGGTGTCGCCCAGCCGACGCGCGAGCGCCAGCGCCTCGGACAACGCGGCGTCGGCCTCGGCCATGCGGCCCAGGTAACGCAGCGTGCGGCCGCGCAGATAATCGAGGTGGCCCAGCAGCGGCGCGTCGCGCAAGCCCGCACGCTCGGCGCATTGCCGCGCGGCGTCGAGCGCGGCGAGCGCCTCACCGGCCGCCAGATGGTGGTGGATCAAGGCACCCAGGCAGCAGGCCGCCTTGACGGCGTTGCGGGCCGAGGCTTCGGTGGGCGGTTCAACCGCGAGCGCCCGGTCGAGCACGAGGCGCAGGTTGGCGTGCTCGGCGCTGAGGGTCTCCATCGCTTCCTGGCGGCCCAGGAACTGGCCGTCAGCCGCCAGCGGCAGGCAGGTGGACAGGCACCAGTCGGCGTGGCGGGCCTCGACCGGCGCGGCGTCGCTCTCAGCCAGCCGGGCGCGGGCGTAGGCCTGCACCACGTCGAGGAACCACAGGCGGCCGTCGTCATCGACCTGCAGCATCGCCTTGCGCACCAGGCCGTGCACCGCGTCGAGCGCCAGGGCGTCGCCGGGCAGGCGCAGCACCGCTTCGGCGCCGCTCATCGGGCAGCCGCGGGCAAAAACCGCGAGCTGGGCCAGGGCGACGCGCTCGACATCGGCCAGCAGGCCCCAAGTCCAGTCGAGGGTGTCCCAGAGCGTGCCGTGGCGCTCGCCCAGGCGGCTCGGATCGCGCAGCACGGCAAATCGCTCTGACAGCCGCGCTTCGAGGGTCGCGATCGAGAGCACTTCGAGGCGGGCGGCGGCCAGCTCGATGGCCAGCGGAAGGCGGTCGAGGCGCTCGACGAGCCGAACCACCGCGGCGTCGGCTTCGGCGGGCAGGCGGGCGGCCGGCGAGACGGCACGAAAAAGCGCGACGGCCTCGGCGGTGCTGAGGGGCGCCACCGGCACCACCGCTTCGCCGGGCGCGCGCAAGGCCCAGCGCGAGGTGATGACAAAGACGGCCCTCGGCGCCGCGCGCACCCAGTCGACCAGCAGCTCGGCGAGCGGGCCGGCCACCTGTTCGGCGTTGTCGAGCACCAGCCAACAGGCGCCGCGGGCGGAGAGCTCGGCGGCGACGGCGGCGGCGGGCTGCGCGGCGGGGTGCAGGCCGGTGGGTACCCGAAGGGCGCGCAGCACGGCGGTGCAGACCGCGCCAGCCTCGGGGGCGCCATCGAGGGGGCAAAAGACCGCGCCGGGGCGCCCTTCGGCCAGATGCGCGGCGAGGCGCGTCTTGCCGACGCCGCCGACACCGGTGAGGGTGAGGATGCGCGCGCCGGTCGCCAGCGCACGATCGAAGGCGGCGCCGGGTTCGGCGCGGCCGATGAACGGGGTCCGCCAGGCCGGAAGACGAGGCACGGGTACTCCTATCGGGCCGGACCCTCTCCGCGCGGGCACGATGCGGCGCGCAGTCTAGCCGAAACGATGGGCAGACGATCCAACGATGCGCGCTGGAGCGACCATGGAAGCAAAGGGCCGGATCGCCGCCGGGTGTACGCGGCGCGAGAGCGGTTGGTCGAAGCCGAGCCGTGAGCCGACGGTGGGTTTGTTCGCGTCTCACCCACCCGAACGAAGCACGTCTCACCCACCCGAACGAAGCAACCACAGGCCCAGCGCCCCATCTCGTCCGTCGGCCCTCGTGGTCTCCTCCACCGTCGACTCGACGCCCTGTCCCCGCTGCGCGCTGCCGGGGCCAGGGACGATTTGGTGCCGGTCACACCCCCCACAGCGATGCCTCGGTAACGCCTTGCCCGCGACCCGCCGGGGCGGGGCTCGGTACGGTTCTCGCTTGGTGCGCAAGCGTGTCCGATCTGTAGAGAGGAGGCGATTCGGCAGAGACTCGACGAGACCACCACCGACCTCGGATGGGCTGCAAGGTTGCCACGCGGCCGGGGATCTACGCGGTCGGCGCTCCGCTGTGAGCGCCAACACGCCTCGACCGGCAATCTGGCCCCCGAATGCCATGCCGCGAGGCGCAGCGACACTGCGACCGCGTGAAGGAGACAGCACCATGTCCATCATCAAGCCAAGGCATGCCATGGCAGTCGCCCTCTGCGGCGTCGCCCTTTTTGCTGTTGGGTGCAGCGGTTACATGAAAATGAACCCACCGCCCGACACCGACAAGGTAAGCCTCGCCGGCAACAACTCGTGCTATCTCGCGACGGCAGCCAACATGCTCGCGGGTGCCGGCTATGGGGACGGCGCCTCGGTTCAGGCGCGCGCCACCGACATCTATGGCGACCTCACCGGCCATTTTGGCATCGCCAACGGGGGGTGGACCGACACCGCCCTCACCTGGTGGCTCAACTCCACGAACAACACCTGGCCCAACAACCCCTATACCCTGGTCACCGTTTACGGCAACAAGACCAAGACGCCCTGGACCAACACCAACGGCGCGCAGTTCGTCGGCAACGAGCTGCGCGTCTGTCATTTTGTCGGCTTGAGCATCAGCTGGCCCCGAACCTCAGCCACCGGTTCGCCAGATGGCGGCCACGCCATCACGAGTTGGGGCGACAACCTCGGCAGCGGTACGCTGACGGTCAACCCTCCCAACGTCGCGTTGACCGACTCCGACCAGGACACCGGCGGTGACGTACAGCGCTACGACTATGACAGCTACACGAATCCCAACCCCGCCGGCCTTGACGAAGGCAATGGCTGGTACCTCAACTACAGCGCCAACCATCCCTTCATCAAACACATCGTCACGCTCGCGCCCACCGATGACATCAATGACAACAAATTGACCCAGCGCGTATTGGGGTCGTTCAAGATCACCCAGTCGTCCGAGATCGCCGCGACCGACCTGCACTACTGGGTCGGCACCGACGTCGACATCCTCACCTACCGCACCTGGACGTCCTGGCCCTCAGGGGCGCCGACCATCGCCGAAGACCAACCGCGACGTGGCATTCAGGTCGATTGGGACTTCCACGAGCGGCCGGTGCCGCACGGCACCGAGGTCACGATCAACACCGAGTTCGTCGTGCCGGCCTGGAATGCCATCAGCTATCGCGATGTGCACTTCACCTATCCCGACGGCGACGCCGGCCGCCGATTGGCTCCGTTCGCCTGGCGCATCGAGACGCCACGGCTCGAACGGGCCGAGGCCATCCGCGACGTCACCGGTGGCTATGTCGTCGGCGCCTTCGACCTCGTGCGGCTCGACGACCAATCGCTCGTAGGCCGCTACCGCTTCGTGCATCAGTACAGCTTCAAC
>JAGQJJ010000054.1 GCA_020430675.1 Myxococcales bacterium | reverse complement strand
AAGAGTTCGCTTTCGAGCAGGTTGTCGGGGATGGCGCCGCAGTTGACCGCGATATAGGGCCCCTCGCGGCGCGTGCCGGTGAAGTGCAGGGCCCGGGCAACGAGCTCCTTGCCGGTGCCGCTCTCGCCGGTCAAGAGCACGGTGGTCTTGTAGTCGACCACCTTGCGGATGGTGCGGAAGATCTGCTGCATCGGACGGCTGTGCGCGATGATGCCGCCGAACGAGGCCTCGGCTTCGAGGGCCTCTTGCAGCCGCTCGACGCGCGCGCTGAGCGCGTTGGCTTCGATGGCCTTGCGCAGCCGGAAGATCAGCTCGTCGGCGCGGAAAGGTTTGGCCACGTAGTCAAACGCGCCGCGGCGCATGGCGTCGAGCGCGGTCTCGACGTCGGCGTGCGCGCTCATCAGCACCACGGGCACGCCGAGGCCGCGGGTGGTGATGGCGTCGATGAGGCCCAGGCCGTCGAGGCGGGGCATGACCAGGTCGCAGAGCACGAGGTCGAAGGGCTCGGCTTCGAGGCGGTCGAGCGCGGCGGCGCCGTCGGGGGCGGCGACGACGGTGTAGCCTTCGCGGCCGAGGTGCAGCTTCAGCGCAAAGCGGATCTCTTCCTCGTCGTCGGCGATGAGGATGCGGGGGCTGGGGCTGCTCATGAGCTCAGATTCGGGTCTCGACAAACGCCTTTTTCTTCAGCTCGTCGATCCACTTGGTCAGCTCTTCGGCGAGCCGCTTGTTCTGCAGCTCGCGGCGCAGCTCGTCCTGCACCTCTTCAAAGGGCTTGGGAGGTGTCTTCTTGCGGTCGATGAGGCGCACGATGTGGTAGCCGAAGCCGGTGCGCACCGGGCCGGCGATGCCGCCGACGGGCAGGTCTTCGAGGGCCTTTTCGAGCCGCGGTTCGAAGGTGCCGCGCTGGAAGATGCCCAGGTAGCCGCCGTCTTCGGCGCCCGGCGCCTGGCTGTACTGGCGGGCGAGCGCGGCGAAGTCCTCGCCGCTGCGGGCGCGGGCGAGCAGCTCTTCGGCCTGCCGCCGCGTGGCGGCCTCTTCGGCGGGCGAAGCGTTCTGCGGCACCGTGAGCACGATGTGCGCCGCTTCGATCTGATAGTCGCCGCCCGACTGGGTCAGCTTCTCGTTGTAATAATCGCGCAGGTCGCCCTCGCCGATGCGCACGCGGCCGCCGATGACCGCGCCGACGACGCGCTGTTGCAGCAGGTTCTCGCGCACCTCGCTGCGGAACTGGCTCATCGCGATGCCCTGGCTGCTCAGGTACATGCGGAGCTGGTCGTCCGTCCAGCCCTGGCTGGCTTTGATGCGGTCGAGGTGGGCGTCGATCGCCTCGGGGCCGATGGTGATGTTGCGCCGCGCGGCCTCCTGGGCGACGAGGTGCTTGCCGATGAGCTGGTCGAGCGCCTCGCGGCGGATGCGGTTGCGCTGGCGATCGCGCTCGATGGGATCGGAGATGCCGGCGACCGGCGCGAGCAGCGGGCGGGCGGTGTCGTCGAGCTCGGAGAGCGTGATGACCTCGTCGTTGACCACCGCGACCACGCCGTCGATGATCTCGGCGGCGGCGGGCGCCGCGAGGGCAAGAACCAGCAGCAGGGCGAGGCGTCTCATGGCGTCTTCCCCGGCGCCGGCAGCGGGCTCGCCGGCAGGCCGTCGATGGCGCCGGGCGCGCGCGGCATCAGTTCGGGCAGGCCGCCGGCGGCGGCGGGCGCCTTGGCCTTTTCGAGCACCGCGTCGTCGATGACGATGCGGGCGCGGGCCTTCAAGTCGGTCACGTACTTCTCCATCGCCTCGCTCTTGCGCAGGCGGAACAGCTTGTTGCGAATCTGGGTGCGCACGTCGTCGAGCGCGCGCTGGTAGGCGCGGCGCATGCCGGTCTTCTGCACGATGTGCCAGCCCTGGCTGCTGTGCACCGGCTCGGGCGCCATGGCGCCGATGTCGGCGATGGCAAACGCGGCGGTGGCGACCGGGGTCGGCACCGCGCTCTGGCCTTGCACCTTCGACTCGCCGGGCTTGCCGAAGAACTTGAGGTCACCGCCCGAGATGCGGCCCTCTTCCTCTTCGGTGTAGCGCCGGGCGAATTCGGCAAAGATTTCGCGCGGTTTGGTCGGATCGGCGGCGATGGCCGCGGCGACCTCGGCTTGCAGCGAGCGTGCCTTCTGCTCGTCGGCGATGAGGATATGCGCGGCGCGCACCTGCTCGGGGCGGTCGAACTCGTCGCGGTGCTCGTTGAAATAGCCGGCGATGTCGGCCTCGGTGATCTGGTCGAGCTTGACCAGATCGGTCAGCTCGTCGCGGGTGAACTGGCGCACCATGGCCTGTTTGCGCGCGAGAACGACGTCGGGGTGATCGCCGTAGCCCTTGCGCTCGGCCTCTTGCGCGATCAGCTCGAACCGCACGAGGGAGTCGAGGAACTCCTGCTTGCGCTGCAAACTGTCGTAGCGGGCGCGGGCGAAGGGCGATTGTTGATCGAGGCGCTGCTCGAACTCTTCGAGGGTGATCACGGTGTCGCCCACGCGGGCGACGATGCGCGCCTTCTCGTCGGGCGTGAGGTCGCCCTCGGCGAGCCGGGCGGCGGAGCCCTTCTCGGCGTCGGAGCGGCACCCGAAGGCGCAAATTGCCAAAAGGCAGGTCAGGCTGAGCAGAGCGATTCGCATCACGAAGCCTCGGCGGCATGCGCATCGTCGGTAACGAACTCGGCCAGACGCTGCAAGCAGATTCGCGTCGTGGCCACGGTCTCGCGCCGCTCCTGGGCATCGAAGAGATAGGTCAGCTTGTAGTCGGCCGGGGCCCGCCAACGGCTGCCGGGCGCGGTGACGAGGGCGATGATCGCACTGACCGGCACCGGGCTCTGCGGGTGGAAGTTGAAGCGCACCTCGGTCGGCGTGTGGTCGACGGTGCGCAGGCCGACGTAGCGGGCAAGGGCGCGGATGCGCATCGCTTCGATCAGGTTTTCGACCGGACCCGGCGGGGGGCCGAAGCGATCGGTCATCTCATCGGCCACGCCCAGCACGTGCTCCTCGTCAGTGGCGTTGGCCAGCCGCTTGTAGAGCACGAGCCGCAGGTGCTCGTCGGGCACGTATTCTTCGGGCAGCCGCGCGTTGACCTGCACGTTGATGTCGGGGTCGAACTCGACCTTGGGCGCCTCGCCGCGCAGCTTGCGCACCGCTTCGTCGAGGAGCTGGGCGTACAGATCGACGCCGACCGCCTGCACCTGACCCTTCTGGCGCGTGCCGAGCAGCTCGCCGGCGCCGCGCAGGTCCATGTCATGGCTGGCGACGTGAAAGCCCGAGCCCAGCTCGGTGAACTTCTGGATGACCGCCAGCCGCGAGCGCGCTTCGCCGCTGAGCGCGGCTTCGCCCGGCACCAGCAGGAAGCAGTAGCCGCGCTCCTTGCTGCGGCCGACGCGGCCGCGAAGCTGGTAGAGCTGGGCGAGGCCGAGGCGGTCGGCGTGGTCGACGAGCATGGTGTTGGCGGTGGGGATGTCGATGCCCGACTCGATGATCGTCGTCGAGAGCAGCACGTTGTAGCGGCCCTCGGTGAAGTCGACCATGACCTTTTCGAGCTTGGCGGGCTCCATCTGCCCGTGGCCCACGATGATGCGCGCCTCGGGCACCAGCGCGGTCAGCCAGGCGTGGCGGGCTTCGATGCTCTGCACGCGGTTGTGCACGAAGAAGACCTGCCCGCCGCGGCCCAGCTCGCGCAGGATGGCGTCGCGCACGACCTCGTCGGTGGCGCGGCAGACGTAGGTGCGCACGCTGAGGCGGTCGACGGGCGGCGTGGTGATGACGCTCAGGTCGCGGATGCCGCTGAGGCTGAGCTGCAACGTGCGCGGGATGGGCGTGGCGGTCATGGCCAGCACGTCGAGGTGGGCGCGCAGCTCTTTGAGGCGCTCTTTGTGGCGCACGCCGAAGCGGTGCTCCTCGTCGAGCACCAACAGGCCCAGATCGGCGAACTTCACGTCCTGGCCGAGCAGGCGATGGGTGCCGATGGCCACATCGACGCGGCCGCGGCGCAGGTCGTCGAGCTGGGCCTTGAGGTCGGCGGGCGGCACGAGGCGGCTGAAGAGGGCCACGCGCACCGGGTAGCCGGCGAGGCGCTCGCGGAACGTCTTGTAATGCTGCAACGCGAGCACGGTGGTCGGCACCAGCACCGCGACCTGCTTGCCGTCGAGCACCGCTTTCATCGCCGCGCGCAGGGCGACCTCGGTCTTGCCGAAGCCGACGTCGCCGCAGAGCAGGCGGTCCATCGGGCGATCGCGGCCCATGTCGGCGAGCACCTCTTCGATGGCGCGGGCCTGATCGGGCGTCTCTTCGAAGGGGAAATTGGCCTCGAAGCTGCGGAAGTAATCGTCGGGCGCGGTGAAAGCGTAGCCCTCGGCCATCTCGCGGCGGGCGTACAAGTCGAGCAGGGCCAGCGCGTCCTCTTCGGCGGCCTGCCGGGCCTTGCTGCGCACCTTCTGCCACGCGGTGCCGCCGAGCTTGTCGATGCGCGGGTCGGCCTGGCTGCCGCCGCTGTACTTCTGGAGGCGGCCGAGCTTGTAGACCGGCAGGTACAGCTTGTCTTCGCCGGCGAACTGCACGATGAGGAAGTCGGCCTCCTGCCCGGCGACCAGCAGCTTCTTGAGGCCGGCGTAGCGGCCGATGCCGTGGTCGGCGTGCACCACGAAGTCGCCGGGCTCAAGCTCTTGAAAGCTGCGCAGAAACGGGCTTTGAGCATCCTCTTCGCGGGCCTGCCGGCGCGGGGACTTGCGGCCGAAGATCTCTTCTTCGGTGATGAGCGCAAAGCCGTGGCTCAGCAGGCGGAAGCCGCCGCCGACGTCGCCCTGCACCAGTACCGCGCCGCCCTCGCCGGGGCCGGGCGGGTGCAGGTGCGTGCTGGGCGGGGCGCTGCTGCGCTGCACGGCGACGCCGTAGTTGCGCAGCACGCGCTCAAGGCGGTCGAGCTGGGTCTGCTGGCGGCTTGCGAGCACCACGCGGGCGCCCTCGGCGACCACCTCGCGCACCCACTCGGCGAGCGGGGCGAGCGCCTTCTGGTCGGCGCGGGCTTCGGCCAACTGCCGGCTGAGGGCACGGTTGTCGGGCACGGCAAAGCGGATGGCCGCGTCGGGGCCGTCGACCGCACCGAGCTCGTCGACCATTTGCACGAGGTGGGCGCGCACCTGTGGCAAACCGTCGAGCGCGTGGGCCACCTCGGCCGGCGTCGCCAGGTGGGCGGCGGGCGGCAGCGCGGGCAGATGGGCGGCGAGCGCGCCTTCGTAGGCGGTGGCAAAGCCCTCCCAGCGGTCGCGCAGGCGGTCGCCGACGCCCATCGGGTCGAGCGTGAGCACCAGGGCGTCGGCGGGCAGGTAGTCGAACAGCGTGCCCATCTGGGCGAAAAACGCCGGGCGGAAGGCCTCGATGCCCAGGAACGGGATGCCGTTCTGCAGGTCGTCGAGCAGCGGCTGCAGCTTGCGGGTGGGCACGCCCGCTTCGTGGCCAGCGTGCAGGATGCCCTGGCGCGCGCGGTTGGCAAACGCGCCGATGAGCAGCTCCTCGCGCACTGGCGGCAGCATCAGCGTGTCGCCCAGATCGGCGCGCGTGCGCTGGGTGGTCGGGTCGAAGAGGCGCAGCGAGTCGACCTCATCGCCCCAAAGCTCGACGCGCACCGGGCGCGAGAGGTGCGGCGGGAAGACGTCCAGGATGTGCCCGCGGATGGCGAAGGTGCCGGGGTCCTCCACCGCGCTCACCGCGTGGTAGCCGCCGTCGGCCAGGGCGCGCAGGCAGGCGGCGCGGTCGAGCGGGCGGCCCTTGGCGACCAGGAAGCTGTGCTCGACGAGCACGTCGGGCGGCATCAGCTTGCGGGCCAGGGTGGTCGCCGAGACGACCGTGAGCGGGCCGACCTGGTCCCAGACGAGGCCGGCGAGGCCGGCGAGCAGGCGCATCACCGCGCCGCGGTCGGGGCTGAGGTGGCCGTAGGGGCTCTGGTCGATCTCGGGCAGGTGGGTGACCGCGGCGTCGTCGCCGGCAAAAAAACGCAGGTCGGCGGCCAGGCGGCGGGCTTCGCTGTCGCCGGGCGTGACCAGCAGCAGCGGGCGGCCGACGCGGGCGTGCAGGGCGACGGCGACGTAGGCCAGCAGGTCGAGGTCGACGCCGGCGAGGTCGACGCGCTTGCGCCCGGCGGCGATGGCCCCGACCACCGCGTCGAGCGGGAAGCGTTCCTGCTGTTCGGGTGCGCTCATCGAGCCTCCGCAAAAAGACCGCGCACCGTACTTCGCGCGGGGGGTGAAATCAACCGCGGCCCCCGGACTGCTGCGGTTGTCGGAGGCGCTCTTCCGTACAAAATCCGCGGGTTTGCAGCATAAGATCTGCCTTCGCCCGGCCGGTGGGTGAGAGGTTGACCCTCACCGGGGCCGTGGGTAGCCTTGCGGGGGGAGATGCCGGCGGCCTGGGCCGAGGCTCTCGCGTTCAAGGCGCGCGCCGCACCACCGAGGGGGGCCGTTCATGTCGTTCCGTTCCATCTGCGCTCACAGCTGGCTTGTCCTGCTGGCCGCGGCCTATGCCGGGTGCACCGATGACACACCCGAGACCTTCACGCCGTCGACACCGACCCTGGGGCTGGTCGGGGCCGGGCCCTGCGGCGAGGCGTTCCTGCCGGTGACGCCCGAGGCGGTGCTCAACGACCCCGAGCCGCGCATCCCGTTCACGGTGGTGCTCACCGCGACCGGCATCGACCAGCGCACGGCAACCGGTGACCTCAGCCCCGGCACGCGCGCGGTGTTCTACATCGAGGACGAGGCCGAGTTCTTCGGCGGCTTCGTGTCGAACCTGGGCGTCGGGGTCGAGGGTGACCCGCAGCCCTTCTCGGGCAAGATCGCCCAGGATCAGTTCTTCTGCTTCGAGCCGGGCGTGGTGCGGGTCAAGGCGCGCACCGCCGAGCCCTATCGGCCGGGCGGCGAGGGCGATGCCGTCGACCTGACCACCCGCACGTTTCCGATTCAATGCCTGACGCTCGAAGATTTCCAGCGCCGCTGCGCCATGGCCGAGGTGGACGGCGATCTGCCCGATGGCGTGCTGCCGCCGAGCGACGCCATGGTCGCGACCGACGGCGAGCAACCTGACGCGGGCGAGGCGCCGCCGCCGAGCCTGTCGTTGCAGTTCGTGCCGCCCGACGGCGGCGGCGAGCTGATCATCGGCATCCGCGACTCGGGGCTCGGTCGGCCCGACAGCATCTTGCTGCGCTTTTTGGTGACCAACCGGGGCATGCCGGTCGAAAACGCCGAGGTGACCTTCTCGCTGCCCGAGATCTCGCCGCCGAACGTGGCGATCGATCCGCGGGTGGTGACCACCGGCCCCGACGGGCTCGCCGAGGTGCGTCTGCTCGCCGGCGGCACGGCGGGGGTGGTCTCGGTGCGGGCCGAGGCGCGGTATCTCGGCGAGGTCGACATCGAGCGCAGCCCGCCCGTGATCATCCGGGCCGGCATCCCAAGCCAGGTGGGCTTCTTCCTGCACTGCAATGATCCGATCATCCCGGCGTTCACGTCCCGCCTCTCAGCGAGCCGCTGGCTGTTCGGTTCAGGCGTCGTGGACGGCACCGATTGCGCGGTGCAGCTGGTCGACCGCATCAACGGCCGGGCCGACCCCGGTCTTCAGGTCTTCTTCCTCAGCGAGGCCGGCTCGGTGACCCAGGCCTCATCGACCGATAACGAGGGCGTGGCCATCTCACGCCTGCGCATCGGGCCGCCGGCGCCCTTCAACACTGCGCCGCTCGACTACGAGCGCCTCTCGGGCTACGACGGCACCTTCAACCCCCGGGACGGTCTCGTTCGGTTGGTGGCGGTGACCCGCGGCGAAGAGGACTTCGTCGATGTCAACGGCGACAAGATCTTCGAGGAGGGTGTGGACTATCAAGAAGCCGAGATGGACCTGCCCGAACCCTTCGTCGACGTTGATGACAACGGCGAGCGGGACGAGGACGAGCGGCGCGTGATCGAAGAGTTCCGCGACAGCAACAACAACGGCGTCTGGGACGAAGCCAACGACCAGTGGGACAGCGACACCGAGATCTGGACCTCGACCACCGTGCTTTGGGTGGGTAACTACGACGCGCAGGCCAGCCAGGAGACCATCTTGTGCGATGTCAACGACAACCACTGCTGCCGCTCGGGTGATCCCTGCGTCGCCCAGGTCGGCGCTGTCGCGCCCGAGTGCCGCGGGTTGGCCAACTTCTACCTTCAGCAAGGCGGTGATCTGGTGATCGGCGTTCGCTTCGCCGATCGGAACGGCAACTGCCTGGATGGCTATGAGTCGGGCTCGCTGAGCGTGGAGACGGAAGGGCCCATCGCGGTGTTCGGGAATCAAGGCGATGTGGCCTCGGGCTGCTTCGCCCTGGTCGATGAGGCGGGCGCGGTTCGCGAACAGCCGACCGCAATCAACGAGCGAACCGTGCTCGTCGGTCAAGGCCGGCCTGAGTTCCCGTTGGCCCCTCTGCACATCTTCCGCATCCGCGACGCCTCCGGTGAGGAGGAGGCATCGCCGCAGCTGAGCCGCTTCTCGCTGGTCGTGGCCCATACAGAAGTGGGCGGCGACGCGGTCACCCACACCTTCAACTACACGATTTGCCGCTGAGGGGGGCGCCCGCCTCGATGGTGCACCGCCCGCAACCCGAAGACGCGATCGGCGTCTTCGACTCCGGCCTCGGCGGCCTGACCGTGGCGGCGGCGCTGGCGCGCGCGCTGCCCGGCGAACGCCTCGTCTACCTCGGCGATACCGCCCGCGTGCCTTACGGGACGCGCTCGCCAGCGACCATCGTGCGCTATGCGCAGCACAATGTGGGCTTCTTGCACCAGTTCGGGGTGAAGCTGCTGGTGGTGGCCTGCAATACGGTCTCGGCGCATGCGATGGACGCGCTGGCCGAGGGCAAGCTCACCCCGCTGCTCGGCACCATCCGCCCCGGGGCGCGCGCGGCGCTGGCCGCCTCACGCGGCGGCGCCATCGCGGTGCTGGGCACGCCGTCGACCATTCGCAGCGAAGCCTATGTGCACGCGGTGCATGCGCTCGACCCGAAGCGCACGGTGCACGGGGTGGCGTGTCCGCTGCTGGTGCCGCTCGTCGAAGAGGGGTGGCTGGCGCATTCGGTGACCACGGCGGTCATCCGCGAGTATCTGACGCCGCTCGCGGGGACCGGGGTTGACACCGTGATCCTCGGGTGTACCCATTACCCCTTGCTGCGCGCCCCCCTGCGCGCGGTGATCGACGACCTGCTCGGTCCGGAGGTGGCGATGGTCGACTCGGCGAGCGCGGTGGCGAGCGAAGTGAAGCAGCTTTTGACCGCGCTGGACCTGAGCGCGGTCGGTCCCGGCGAGCCCCATCGCTTCTATGTCACCGAGGCGCCCGACCATACGCAGGGCATCGCCGCGCGCTTCTGGGGCGGCGAGGTGGGCGAGTCGCTGGCGTTGCAGCACGTCGACCTGCTGATGGACACGCCATGATCCTGGGCATCAACACCGACGTCCGCCACAAGGGCAAGACGTTCCATATTCAGACGGAGGACTCGGGCGTCGACAACCCGGTCCTGATCACCCACGTCTTCATCAGCGGATCGATCATCGTCACCCGGCGCACCGAGTACCGCGACGCCCTGGGGCGCGATGACATGGAAGAGCACGTCCGCGGGCTGATGCGCGGGCAGCATCGAACCGTCTATCAAGCGCTGCTCGGCGGCGAGTTCGACGAGGCGGCGCGTGGGGCGGGGCGCAAGTCGGTCGAGGGCATCCCGCTCGCCCGTGACGCCGGGTCGCGCCGCGTGCCACCGCCGCCCTCGCTGCCCTCGATCGAGGCGCCCAAGCCCACCCGGATCACGTCGGCGAAACCCGCAACGCCGGCGCCCGCCGACATGCGCGATACGCTGGCAATGATCGGCGCGGTCGATCCCGACCTGCTCGTCGAGGGCGAGGCGCCCGACGCGGAGCCGCTCGACGACGGGCCGATCGAGTTTGTCACCCCGGTGCTCACCGGCGAGCCGCTCGACGCGGTGCTGACGGCCTACCTGCTCGAAGACGACTGATCGAGCCTCGCATCGCCGGGCGCGCCGCGGCATGATGCGAGCGGCATGATTCGCCTCTTCCACGTCACCAAGCGCTATACGCGCGATGACATCGCGCTCGATGACGTGTCGCTTCAGCTCGCCAAGGGCGACTTCGTCTTCCTCACCGGGCCGTCGGGCGCGGGCAAGAGCACGCTGCTCAAGCTGCTCTTTGCCGCCGAGCGGCCGACCGAGGGGCGCATCCTGGTGGCGGGGCATGATCTGAGCCGCCTGCGGACGAGCAGCGTGCCGCTCTTGCGGCGCAATCTGGGCGTGGTCTTTCAGGACTTCAAGCTGCTGCCGCGGCGATCGGTCTTCGACAACGTGGCGCTGGCCCTCGACGTGCGCGGCTGCCCGCGCCGCGAGGTGCATCGGCGAGTGACGGCGATCCTGCGGCGGGTAGGGCTGGGCCAGAAGATGAGCGCCCTGCCGCTGCGGCTGTCGGGCGGCGAGCAGCAGCGGGTGGCCATCGCGCGGGCGCTGGTCGACGAGCCCCAGGTGCTGCTGGCCGATGAGCCGACGGGCAACCTCGATCCCGAGCTGTCGATCGAGATCATGAACCTGATGGCCACCGCCAACGCGCGCGGCACCACGGTCATGGTCGCGACGCATGATCCCGGGCTGCTGCGGGCCTACGGCAAGCGCTGCGTGCGGCTGGAGCAGGGGCGCGTGGTCGAGGACACCGGCTGATGGGCGCCATGCGGGTCACCGTCGTGCGCGCCGCGCGCGGCATCGCCAGCGCGCCGGTGATGCAGCTCGTCGCGGTGAGCACCATCGCGGTCGCGGTTTTTGTGCTCGGCGTGGTGCTGGCCATCGGCGTCAACCTCGACGCGGTGGTCGAGCGCTTCGGCGCGCGGGCCCAGATCGTGGCGTTTCTGGCCGACGCGGCCGACGACGCCGCCCTGAACGCGGCGGCGACGACGGCGCGCGGCTGGCCCGAGGTCGAGTCGGTGCGCGCCGTCGATCGGGCGGCGGCGCTGGCCGATCTGCGCGCGGCGCTGGGCAGCGACGCAACGGCGCTGGAGGGCGTCGACCCGACGGTGCTGCCCGGGGTGCTCGAAGTGACGCTGAGGTCGGGGGTCGACGCGGCGGCGCGCGACGCGGTGCTGGGCCGATTGAAGGCGCTGCCCGCGCTGGGTGAGGCCGGCGCGCTCGACGATGGCCGCGATGTGCTCGCCCGCCTCGCCCGGGTGCGCGACGCGCTGCGGCTGGCCGGTGCGGTGGTCGCCGGGTTGGTGCTGCTGGCGATGATCTTCATCGTCTCGAACACGATTCGCCTGACGCTGTTCGCCCGCCGCGATGAGCTGGAGATCATGCGCCTCATCGGCGCGACCGACGCTTTCATCCGCGGGCCCTGCTATCTGGAGGGCGCGTTTCAAGGCGCGCTGGGCGCGCTGCTGGCGGTGGCGCTGCTCTTTGCGTTGCACGGCGCGCTGCCCGCCGACACTTTGGCGGATGTGGATCTGTTGCCCCGACCGCTGCGCTTCCTTGGCGCTGGCGCGCTGACCGCGCTGGTTTTGGGGTCGACGGCGGTCGGCGTGCTGGCCAGTCACCTGGCGGCGGGTCGCTTTCTGCGAGGCCAGGATGAGGGCTGAGAAGCTCGCGTTGATCGCGCTGGTGCTGCTGGCGCTGGTGCTGGCGCTGTATCGCGCGGCCAAGGGCGAGACCGCCGCCCAGACGGCCGCTCAGGCCCGCGAGGTCCTGAGCCGCGAGGAGGGCCTCATCGACGCGCTCGACGCGCTCGACCGCCGGGTGATCGCGGTGGCCGCCGAGCAGGCCGAAGCCGCCGCGCGCCGCCGTGAGCAGGCGGCGACGCTGGCCGAGGCCGAAGACCGCCTGGGCGATGTGCGCGGGCGGGTCTCGGCGCAGCGCGAGCGCCTGCGCG
>JAGQJJ010000547.1 GCA_020430675.1 Myxococcales bacterium | reverse complement strand
CCGGGTGGATGACATCGAGGGGCTCAAGCGGGTGGTGGCGAGCGGGCTCACATCGGGGCGGCCGGTGCTGTGCGAGGAGTTCGTGCAGGGCCTGGAGCGCTCGTTCGAGGTGGTCAGCGTCGGCGGCGAGCCGGTGTGGCACTCGCTGACGATGTACGATCCGCAGCCGATCCGGGTGGTGGAGAACCCCTGGATCCAGTGGACGGTGTGCCTGCCGCGCGAGGTGGACGATCCGACCTTCGACGACGTGCGCCGGGCGGGCTTCGCGGCGCTCAAGGCGCTGGGTCAAGGCACCGGGCTGAGCCATATGGAGTGGTTCCGCCGCAAGGATGGCAGCGTCGCGGTGTCAGAGATCGGCGCCCGCCCGCCGGGGGCCCGCATCATGAACCTGATGTCGTATGCCCATGACACCGACATGTTCGTGCGCTGGGCCCGGCTGATGGTGCACGAGGAGTTCGACGCGCCCACCCGCAAGTTTGCCGCCGGCGCCGCGTTCTTCCGCGGGCAGGGCAGCGGGCCGCGCATCAAGGCGATTCATGGCCTCGACGACGCGCAGAAGGCGGTGGGCCATCTGGTGGTCGAGACCTCGCTGCCCAAGGTGGGCGCGACGGTGTCGTCGAGCTATGAGGGCGACGGTTATGCCATCGTCAAGCACGAGCGCACCGACGTCGTCGCCGAGGCGTTGCGCACGCTGATCAACATGGTGCGGGTGGAGCGCGGCTAGCAGGCTTGCTTCGGCTTTGAGGTGGCCGCATCATGCGCCGGCCAAAAGCCGGAGGACGCCGATGCACGGCCCGCATGATTTCACCGACGAGGCCTTCTACGCCTCGATCCGCAAGCCGGTCGAGACCGGCCTCTCGCTCGACCCGGTCATCTATCGCAGCGAGGCGTTCCACGCGCTCGAGATGGAGCGCATCTGGGGCCGCGCCTGGGTCTGCGTGGGCTATACCTCGCAGGTGGCCAAGACGGGCGATACCATCAAGGGCAGCGTCGCCGGGCAGCCGATGTTCATCACCCGCGACCAGCAGGGCCAACTGCGGGCCTTCTACAATGTGTGCCGGCATCGCGGCTCGCTGGTGGTGCTCGAAGACGGGCCGCGCAAGCAGATTCGCTGCCCGTATCACTCGTGGGCCTATAGCCTCGATGGCCGGCTGACCAATACGCCGCTGTTCAAGTTCGAGACCCCGGGCACGGCGCCGCTTTGCAAGGAAGACCACGGGCTGCTGCCGATCCGCGTCGAGACCTGGGGCTGCTTCATTTTCGTGAACCTCGACCCTGATGCCATGCCGCTCGCCGAGTATCTGGGCGATCTGCCGGCGCGCTATGGCAACTTCCCGCTCGACGAGCTGGTGCTGGTGCGGCGCAAGCACTACGAGATCGGCGCGGACTGGAAGATCGTCTCGGAGAACTTCCTTGAGTTCCTGCACCTGCCTTGGGTGCACCCCGAACTCAACACGGTCACGGCGGTCGACATCCATTACCGCAACCAAGGCAACGGCTCGTATATGAGCTTCTGCGCGGGGCCGCTCAAGCAGGGCGGCACGTCGATCGACGCCGATTACCTGCCGGCGATGCCCGGGCTCAACGAAGAGGAAAAGAAGACCGGGTATTTTCCGCAGGTCTTCCCCAATCTGGCGCTGTTCCTGATGCCCAACAACGTCTTCGCCCTGCAGATGCACCCGGTCGGCCCGGGGCGCACCGCCGAGACAGGCGACCTGTTGGTGCACCCATCGCTGCTGGCCGAAGAGGGGGTTGAAGCCAAGATCGACGAGGTCTTTGCCTTCTACGACCTGGTCAACGTGCAGGACGTGCACGCCGTGCAGCGCGTGCAGGCGGGCATGGCGGTGCGGGTCTTCAAGGGCGGGCTGTATACCTGGCGCTACGAAGAGCCGCTGCATCGCTTTCAGAACATGGTCGCCGACTATATGACTGGCAATCCGCGGGTGCCGGGGGGCGACGCAACCGGGAGCTGATGCCATGGCTTGATGGCATCATGGCATGGGCCGGACGTTCCGTCGGAACTGCCGGACGGTCGTCGGTTGTGCCATTCTGCCGGCGATGCCATCCTGTCGCTCGTCCGCGAGAAGGTTCGATCAGGAGGAAACCATGCAAGCGCTCGCCATCACTCAGTTCGGGCAGACGCCCACCTGGCAGGCCGTCGCCGACCCCGGGCCGGTGCCCGCCGGCCACGTGCTGCTGCGGGTCAAGGCGGTCGGCCTCAACCCGGCCGACAACAAGGTGCTCAACGGCGAGTTTGCCGGCCGCTTTCTGCATGCCCGCAAGTTCCCGCTGGTGGCGGGTTATGACTTCAGCGGCATCATCGAGTCGGTCGGCGAAGGCGTGACCGATCTGCGGGTGGCGCAAGCGGTCTTCGGGCATCTGCCGTACTCGGGCAAAAACGCCCAGGGCGCGCTGGGCGAGTTCCTGGTGGTGCTCGCCGAGCAGGTGGCCGTGAAACCCGACGGCGTCAGTCACGAGATCGCAGCGGCGACCGCCACCACCGCGAGCACCGCGTTGCAGAGCCTGCGCGACCTGGGCCATCTGGCCGCGGGCGGGCGCGTGCTGATCAATGGCGCGTCGGGCGGCGTGGGCAGCCACGGGGTGCAGATCGCCCGGCTCTTGGGCGCCGAGGTGACGGCGACGTGCAGCGCGGCCAAGATGCGTTTTGTTGAGTCGCTCGGCTGCGACACCGTCGTCGATTATCGCGACACCCCGATGCGCGCGCTGCAGGGCAGCTTTGACGTCGTCTTCGACGCGGCCGGCGCGGCCTCGTATGGCATCTGCGCGCACCTGATGGCACCGGCGGGGGTCTATGTCACCACGCTGCCTGACGCCGGGCTCATCTGGGGCAAGCTCCTGACGCTGTTCTCGAAGCGGTCGGCCAAGGTTGTCGTGGTGCAATCGCGGCGGGCCGATCTGACGCAATTGGGCGAATGGCTTGCCGCCGGCCAGCTTCGAACGCCGCTTGAAGAGACCTATACCGACGACGAGATCGGCGCCGCGCTGGCCCGCATGGCCAGCCGCGAGGTCACGGGCAAGCTGGCGGTCACGCTGCGCTGATCAGATCAGATAGCAGACCCCGCCGCGGCGCAGGTCGCCGACGCCCGAGAGCACGCCGTGTCGGTCACGCCGCACCAGGTGCACGCCCCCGAAGAAGAACGCGGGGTGATCGAAGCGCACCAGCTTTGCGCCCAGCGTCTCGAGCGCATCGCCGTGGTCGGCGCGGTCGAAGATCTCGGCGTTGAGCACACCGGCTTCGTAGTGCAGCCGGCTCGCGGCGACGGCTGCTTCCGAGCTGCGACGGTGGTCGACGAGCCCGGTGATGGTCTGAAGCAAAGCGGTGCGGATGCGGTTGGCGCCGCCGGTGCCAAAAGCGGTGATGCCGCCCTCGGGGCCGAGCAGCAGGGTGGGGGACATCATCGTCCTCAACCGCTCGCCGGGCGGGGCGAGGCCGAAGCCGCCCGGGTGCAGGTCTTCTTCGCCCATCATGTTGTTCATCGCGATGCCGGCCCCGCGGATGAGGCGGCCGCAGCTCTCGCCGTGGCTGAAGGTGACCGCGGTGGCGTTGCCGTGGGCGTCGATGACGCTGATATGGGTCGTGGAGCCCGGCCCGTTTTGGGTGGCGGCCCCGGGCAGGGGGGCGCCGTCGACCACCGCTCCGAAGCGATCGGCCCAGTGCCCGAAGCGGGCGCCCAGCGCGACGAGGCCTTCGGTCAGCGCGCGGGCGGCGGCGAGGTGTACGTTCCGGTAACGGACCCCTGGGCGGCACGACGCCAACGCCGCCGCCTGGGACTTGCACACCAGCGCGTGCATCGTCGCCTGCGTCTCGGTCATGACGCCGCTGACGGGCCACACGCGGGTCACGTCGCCCGCAAACCCGC
>JAGQJJ010000546.1 GCA_020430675.1 Myxococcales bacterium | reverse complement strand
CATCGGCTACCGCAGCCGTTTCCTCACGCAAACGCGCGGCACCGGCACGCTCTACAAGACCTTCGCCGGCTTCGGCCCCTTCAAGGGCCCCTTCGAGCGCCGCAACGCCGGCGTGATGATCGCGCTCGAACCCGGCCGGGTCACCACCTACGCGCTCGAGACCCTCCAGGACCGCGGCCAGCTCTTTGTCGAGCCCGGCGACCAGGTCTACGGCGGCCAGATCGTCGGCGAATCGAGCCGCCCGCAGGACCTGGTGGTCAACCCCTGCAAGCCGCCCAAGATCGACAACATGCGCTCGGCCACGAAGGAGATCGACATCCGCCTCAACGCCGCGCGCAAGCTCGGGCTCGAAGAAGCGCTCGAATACATCAACGGCGACGAGCTGGTCGAAGCCACTCCCCAGGCCATCCGCGTGCGCAAGCGCGTGCTTGACCACAACGACCGCAAACGCGAAGAGAAGCGCGCCGCCCTGGCCGAGTGATGCCGAGCGACCCTCGACCGAGGGTCGCCGCATGACATCGGAGCCGCTTGTGGACCGCATCCGCCTGAGCTACCGTGGTGTGGCCCGAAAGGTTCGCGAGCTGATCTGCTGCGCGTCGCGATACCACGCCATCTCTGGCCTTGCTCGCTCTCGGCCTGCTCGCAGTACCTCCAGTACTGCTCCGCGCCCTCAAGCTCCGCGAGGCCAGATCTGGCGCGGTCTCCCGCCGCTCGCGACGATCGCTCACGAACCTTCGGGCCTGGGTGGTCGCGGAGGCAGGCATGCGGCGCGTTCTCATCGGCGTTCTCATCAACGTTCTCAGCGGCGCCGTCCTGGGCTGTGGCCTCGACGCGCTGCCCTTGATCCTGGCCGATGCCACCGTCGGAGGCTGCGGCGCCGACCCGCATGAGTCCGATGCGGCGGTGGCATGCTACAACCCCGCCGAGTCACCCGCCGAAGTGATGGCACAAGTCGACGACCCCTACGCCGGACGCCGCGTCCTCGCCGTAAGCGAGGCATTGCCACCGCCGCCGGTCGTCCTGCCGGGCGGCGGCGCGGCCCTGCCGCACCTCGACGAGCTGCCGCCCAGGCGACCCCTCGACATCACCGTGCAAGCCACCGACACCTGCCGCCCGGCCATCGGCTGCGCCCAAAAAGTCGGCCGGGTCGGCTGGTCCTGGACGCCCATGCCCGCCTTGTTCGAGCGCTTCGGCCTCTACCCCTACATGCCCACCACCGACAGCCGCTGCGAGATCCTGCCCCGCGCCGGCTGCGACGACGCCGCCCCTGCCTACGCCGCCCGCGTCGAAGGCATCATGCGCGCCGCCGGCTACCTGCCGCTCAACGGCATCGACGGCGCGCAAGGCTTCGTGCCCGACCTGCAAGGCATCGCCTGCCAGACCACCGCCTGCCAGCTCGCGCTGGGCCGCCAACTCGCGGAGGCGTGTGCTGAAGCCAATACCTGGCGCCGCGACCGCGACGGCGACGGCGCGGGCGACGGCTGCGACAACTGCCGCGACGTGCCCAACCCCAACCAGCGCGACCGCGACCGCGACCGCATCGGCGACGCCTGCGACCCGTGCCCCCTCACCCCCGGCGCCGCCCTGGCCGACCGCGACCATGACGGCCGACCCGACTGCGACGACAACTGCCCCGACCACGCCAACGCCGACCAACGCGACCGCGACGGCGACGGTCACGGCGACGACCGCGAAACCCGCCCCGCCGACCCCGCCGCCCAGCAGGCCGACGACGACCGCGACGGCGACGGCGTCGGCGACGCTTGCGACAATTGCCTCACGGTCCCCAATCCTGCCCAGGCCGACGCCGACGACGACGGCATCGGCGACGCCTGCGACCGCTGCCCCGGCAAGCCCGGCGGCGCGACCGACAGCGACGGCGACGGCTACGGCGACGAGTGCGACCTCTGCCCCGACGTCCCCGACGAGCAGGGCGACATCGACGGCGACGGCGAAGGCGACGCCTGCGACTGCAGCATCTCGGTCGGCCAGGTGCACTTCGAGACCGCCAAGTGGAAGATCAAGGGCGACGACAGCTTCGTCACGCTGGAGACCTTGTCCAAGGTGCTCCAGGCCTACCCCGAGATCGAACAGCTTGAGATCCAGGGCCACACCGACACCATGGACACCAACAAGCGCAACCTGACGCTGTCGAAGAACCGCGCCGCCGCGGTGCGCAAGTACCTGGTCGACAAGCTGAAGATCAAGTCGGGCCGCCTGATGGCCTGCGGCTACGGCGAAGAGCAGCTCGCGGTGCGCACGCCCGACAGCACGCCCGAACCGCGCAACCGGCGGGTCAACTTCGTGATCATGAAGCTCAACGAGAAGGCCGGCGGCAAGCGCAAGGCCTGCGGGTGGAAGGAAGCGTCGAAGACCTGCCCGAACCCGATCGAAGCCGATTGGGTGCCCGACGCCGCCAAGGACGAACCCGGCGATGAGCCGGACGCGCCCCCGCCGGCCAAGGTCGAAGAGCCGTTTGTCGCGCCCTGACCGCGCGCCGCGGTCACCGCAATGCAAGCCCGTTCATCGCCGACAAAGGCCCGCCCGGCTTACTCCACGGCCGGGTCGGCCGCCGTCTCGGCATCAAGCGGCCGCCAGCGCCGTATCAGAAGCCACGCCATCAGCACCACCAGCAGCCCGATCGCGACCAATGCGCCGAGGATGACGGCGGGTCCAAAACCCTCGGACCCGCCGAGCGCGATCACCCACATCGGCAACCCGAGCAGCATCGCCATGCCCGCCAGACCCAGCCATCGCCCGGCGCCGGTCGGCTCGGCGACGACAAACAACAAAGCCCAGAACGCCGACGTGGTCACATAGGGCGGTGCCATCGGGCTGCGCATGCTGGCCAGCGTCAGCACGGCCAACCCGACCACCGCGGCCGAACGGCGATCGACGATGCGGCGCCCGCCGAACATGGCGAGCACAAAAGCCAGCGCGGTAAAGACGGTGCCGACGCGAGGGCCCCAGCGCCATGGTTCCAGCTCAACGCCGAGCGCCTCGAGCTTGAACGGCAGGCTGAAGGGGGACCAGTTGGTGACGATGCTGAGAAGGTCGGCGCCGAGGAAGTCATACGCCGCGCCCGATGCGATGGCGGGCAGGTGGGTGTGAACGAAGGCATCAAAAGTGCCCCACCCGATGACCATCAGCGCCAGCCCCGAGAGCCCGACGGCCCAGGCGACCGTCCACCCGGCGGCGCGCCAGCGCCGTTGCACGAGCAGCACGACGCCCAGCAACCCGGGGCCGATCTTGGCCAACGTCGCGATCGCCAGCAGCGCGCCGCCGAGGCGTTCACGTCGGTCGGCAAACGCGCACATGCCAAGCATGGCGATGGCCATCACCGCGAGGTGCACGTTGCCCGACTGGAAGGTGGGCAGCGAGGCGTACCACATGATGGGCAGCCCCAGCACGGCAAAGCGGCCGCCGCGCGGGCCGACCCAGACCGAGACCCGCCACAGCGCAAAAGCGAACAGCAGACCATTGAAGCCAAACCACACCGCCCGCTGCGCGGCGAAGTCGGGGATCACCGCCGACAGCGCCAGCGGCACCAACAGGAATTGGGGCGGGTAGCCGTAGCGGTCGAGCTGGAACGGGGCCATGAAAGCCGCGGTGGGCACATCAGCGGCCACCGCCCCAGGGGGCCGGAGCGCCAGATCATACACATCGGCCACGCCCGCCCGAACCAGCTCGGCCGCGTGGGCGTAGGCGGTCATGCAGTAATGCGTGTGGTAGAACTCGATGCCTGGCGGCTGCGCGAAGCGGATGAAGGCCACGTCGCCCATGAAGGCGCTGACCTGCATTGCGGTGATCGCGCCGATCACCCCGGCGAGCAGACCGATCGCCAGCACCACGAGCCGACGTGCGCCCGTCCACGCCAGCGTC
>JAGQJJ010000545.1 GCA_020430675.1 Myxococcales bacterium | reverse complement strand
GGCGAGCCACGCCGGCCGGCCGGCGCTGATCGGCGCGATCGCCGGCGGCGACGGCGTGCCCGTGCTCATCGACGGGTGGTCGCGCTTCGTGGGGCGGTTCGGCGCTGGCAACGACCGGTTCCGGCTGGCGGTGCGGGGGTTCTTCGCCAATGGCGGCGGCTGGTGCTTTGTGGTGCCGGTGCCCGAGCGGGTCGACGCCGCGACGCTCACCGCCGCGCTCGCAGCGCTGGTCGACGAAGACGATGTCTCGCTGATCATCGCGCCGGGCGTGGTCGATCCCACCTTGCAGGCCTTGCTCGTTGCGCACTGTGACGCGCTCGCCGATCGCTTCGCCGTGCTCGACGTGCCCGAGCCCTCGCTGCTCAACGCCGCCACGGCCGTCGCCGAGGCCCAGGCGCATGCCACCGCGCTGCGGCAGGCGACCGGCTCGGCCAACGTGGCGCTCTATGCGCCGTGGCTCAAGATGGTCACCGACGACGGCCCGGTCTTCGTGCCGCCGTCGGGCCATGTGGCCGGGGTCTATGCGCGCTTCGCCGAGAAGCGGGGGGTGCATCACGCACCGGCCAACGAGCCGCTCGCCGACGTGGTTGATCTGCGCATCGACTTCGACGACGACGCGCTGGCCACGCTGTATCCGCCGCTGGCGCTTGATGAGACCGGGCGCATCGCCGATCCCTCGGTGAACCTGATCCGGGCCCTGCCCGCGCGAGGGTTGCGGGTCTGGGGGGCGCGCACGCTCAGCGCGGAGACCAGGTGGCGCTCGATCGCGGTGCGGCGGCTGGTGATCGACATCGAGCGATGGCTGACCCGCCGCCTCGATGGCATGGTCTTCGAAGTCAACGACGTGCGCCTGCGCAGTCGAGTCATTCGCGAGGTCGGCGCGCGGCTCGATGAACTCTATCTGGCTGGCGCGCTCGTCGGCGCCGTGTCCGAGCTTGCCTGGTCGATTCAGTGCGATGAGACCAACAACCCCGCCGATGTGCGGCTGGCCGGCCTGCTGGTCGCCGACATCGAGATCGCGCCGGCGGTGCCCGGCGAATACATCACCCTGCGCCTGATTCACCGATCGGGCACCGATGGTTCAACCCAGACCTTGACGAGTTGAGGGAGACAGAGCGATGGCCAACAGCTATCCGACGCGGGATCCGATTGGCAATTACAACTTTGCCATCCAGATCGGATCGATCATCCAGGGCAACTTCAAGGAGCTCAGCGGCCTGTCGGCCAGCCGCGCGGTGAACGAGTACCGCGAGGGTCACGAGCCGAACCTTGAGCCGCGCAAGCTGCCCGGCCTGCGCTCGCTGGCCAATATCACCCTGCGCCGGGGCCTGGTCGACGGGCGCGAGATCTGGAACTGGTTCGAGAAGAAGCGCACCGACAAGGACTTCAAGCAGGACGTCGACGTCGTGGTCTTCGACGATGCCTTCGAAGAGATCGCGCGGTGGCAGCTCAAGGATGCGTGGCCGGTGCGTTGGAGCGCGCCGGGCCTCGATGCCACCTCGACCGCGCTGGCGATGGAGGAGCTTGAGCTGGCCTTCAGCCAGATCGCGCTGGCCGACTGAGGCCGTCGCGGGAGGGATGAGCCATGCTCGCGGCACCTGCGCCGGCCGAGTTCGAGTTCACGCTGCCCGAAGGCATCCCAGGGCCCGATGGCACGCGCATCCGCGAGGGCGCGATGCGCATGGCCACGGCCTACGATGAGCTGGCGCCGCTCAAGGATCCGCGGGTGCAGCGCAACCCGGGCTATCTGGTGGTGATCCTGCTCAGCCGGGTCATCACCCGCCTCGGGGGGCTCGATCGCATCGATGCCAAGCTGATCGAGAGCCTGTTTGCCATCGACCTGGCGTACTTGCAGGACCTCTACCAGCGCATCAACCGGACCGGCAGCCATCGCCTGCGCGTGGCCTGCCCGCATTGCGAAGGAGAGTTCGACGTGGAGCCCCCCGCCGCGGGGGGGTCCTGAGCTACCCCTCAGACCGGCTCCACGAGGAGGTAGCGTATCTGGCTCATTACCTTCACTGGCCCTACGAGACAGTGATGGGCATGAGCCACCTGGAGCGGAACGAATGGGTGCGCCACACGGCGCGCATGAACGAGCAGATCGGCCAGGCGCAGGGGTCGGCCACGGTGAGCGGGCCCGATCTGGCGGCGATGGCGGCCCGCAGGAGGGGGTGAGATGGCACTGGCGAGCTTCGGCCTCAGCATGGCGACCGGCGCGGCGAACTCCCAGATCGCGCTCGACCCGTTTGCCGGGTTCAACTTCTTCGTGTCGATCGAGGGGTTGATCGTCGGCGGCTTCAAGAGCGTCAGCGGGTTGTCGGCCAACGTGGCCTACGAGGAGTACCGCGAGGGCGGGCACAACCACGCCGGCCATCACTTTGTGGGCGGCACGACGTGGAGCCCGTTGGTGCTGAGCCATGGCATGACCGAGCTCGATGGCATGTGGAGCTGGTTTGAGGCGACGGCGCGCGGGGTGATCCGCAAGCGCAACCTGTCGCTGATGGTGCTCGACGAAGACGTCATGCCGCGCACGACGTGGAACATTTTCAGCGCGCTGCCGGTGCGGTGGAACGGCCCCGAGCTCGACGCCACCAACGGCGGGCTCATCGCGGTCGAGAGCATCGAGATGGTGCACGGCGGCATGAAGAAGCCGATGCTCGGGCAGCTGTTCAGCGCCGGGCTGGGCATCGCCGAGGGCGCCGGGGCACGGGGGGGTTGAGCTTGGCGCATCCACCCGCTCCCCCCGAGGTTGGCCCGGCGCTCGATGCGGCGCTGCTGGCCGACCTGCGTCGCCCGCTCGATCTGGTGCGCCCGGGCAATGCGCCGTGGATGACGCAGATCCTGGAGCGGGGCACCGCGGTCGATCGGCTGCTGCCCTTGCTCGGCGAGTGGATGGGGCGATGGGGCGAGACGCTGCGCTACGATCAGAGCGACGTGCCCTTGGTGCATGCTCGGTGGGTCACGCCAGCGGCTGAGGCAGGGGTGGGGGCAGGCGAGGCGATCGTCAAAAATGTGACGATCGAGGGCGCGCCGTCCGCCGCGGAATCGCCGTCCCCCGCGCTGGTCCATGCCGATGTGCGCGTCTCAGACACCCGGACCGAGCAGGTGCCCCGTGGGCGGGAGACGGTGCTTCCGGCGGCGTCGACCCCGTTGGTGACCGCGCGGGTCGTCCGGCCCGATGCCGATGCGCCACCGGCCGGCGTGGGGGGTCAAGCGCAAGTCCCCCGCGGCGATGTGCGGGTCTCACCCACCCGAACATCGACCCCAGAGGCCTCGCCGTTGTCCGTCGCCGCGCGCCACGACGCAGCGCCTGACGAGGCGCGGGTGCAGCCGGTCGCGGCGGGGACCGAGCGGCGCGCGGTCAAGGCCCCAACTGTGCGGGAAACACCTGTGCCACAGGGAGATGTGCGGGTCTCTGATACCCCGGCCGTGGTGGCGGAACCCGCGCGGGAAACGGCCCCGGCGACCCAGGAGCCGGCGCTGTCGCATGCCTCCGTTGCCGGCGTGCATGGCCCCGTTGGCGACCAGCCCGGTGCCGCGCGGGCGGGCGACGCCGCCTCGCCCACACCGGTCCCCCAGGGGCATGTTCGGGTCTCACCCACCCGCACATCGCCCGGCGACGTCGCGCGGGAGACCGCCGAACAGTCGCCGCCGCGACCCATGGTCTCAGTGGCCAGGCCGGCGGGCGATGTCGCCGCGGTTCCCCTTGTGCACCCCGCTCCGGCGGACGATGTTCGCGTCTCACCCACCCGTACAGACCGCGCGGGGGATGGCGCGCAACCGGCGTCCCCCGTCCGCGAAGAAGGCCATGTTCGCGTCTCACCCACCCAGACAAGTGCCGGAAATGACGGAATAATTGCCGCGACATCAGCCTCGAAGGGGACGAT
>JAGQJJ010000544.1 GCA_020430675.1 Myxococcales bacterium | reverse complement strand
CGGCGGCTCAGCCGGGCGCGCGGGACGGCAGCAGGTTGAGGTCGTCGTCGCTCAGCATCAGGCGCTCGGCGGCGGCGCTCGACCGAATGCTCGCCGGCTTGCTGGCCCCCGGGATGGGGATCACCCGCTCGCCCAGCGTCATCAGCCACGCGATCGCCACCTCGTACGGCGAGACCTTGTGCCGCGCCGCGACCTCGCCGAGCCCGGCGTCGTCGGCGACGCGCACATGGCCGCGATGGCCGCCGACCGGGCTGTAGGGCAGAAACGTGATGCCTTCGCGCTCGCAATGGGCGACCACGCCGCCGGCGATCGACTGCCGCTCGAACACATTGCAGCGGTTCTGCACGCTGACGATCTCAACCTCGCGGCGGGCTTCGTCGATTTGCTCGACCGTGACGTTCGAGAGCCCGACGTGCACGATCTTGCCGGCCTCCTGCAGCCGCGAGAGCGCGCCGATGCTCTCGATGAACGGCACGTCGGCGTCGGGCGCGTGGAGTTGATACAGCGCGATCGCCTCGACGCCGAGGGCCTTGAGGCTGGCTTCGCAGGCGGCTTTCAGGTGCCGCGGATGCCCGTTGAGCGTCCACGCGCCGCCCGGCCGCTCCAGGCCGCCCTTGGTGGCGACCAGCACGTCCTTGCGTCCGGCATCGGCCAGCGCCGCGGCGATCAGGCGCTCGTTGTGGCCGATGTCGCGGTGGTCGAGGCAGTACACATCGGCGGTGTCGATGAAATCGACGCCCGCGGCCAGCGCCGCGGCGATCACGTCGCGGGCCTGCGGCGGTGACGGACGACCCAGGATCGACAGGGGCATGCCCCCGAGCCCGATGGCGCTGACGCGCGTGCCCGTCCGACCCAGTTCGCGGCGTTGCATGGTCTTCCTCCGGCCAGCAAATCGATTCGCGCGGCGCCCGGTTCGATTCGCCCCATGCGGACGACCCCGCTCGCCTGCCGTTTTCAGTCGCACTAAAATGCCGCCCATGGATCAGCTCACCGCCCCCGTGCCCGAAACGCCCACCGATGCCATCGCCGGCGTGCTCGCCGTGCAGCTCGGCCTCGCCACCCCGGCCCAGATCAACATCGCGCGCCAGATCCGCGGCCCCGACGTCGCGCTTGCGGCCACGCTCGAAGAGAGCGGCACGCTCAACAGCGCCCAGCGATCGATGCTCGAAGCGATGAGCGCCGATGCGCTGCGCGCCCACGAAGGCGACGTTGGCCGCGCGCTCGAGAGCATCGCCGGCGTCGGCGCGCTGCAACAGACCTTCGGCGCCGACGCCACCCTCGACGCGCCGGTCGCGCCCACCGAAGAGATGGCCCAGGTCGCCAGCGAGAGCGTGGTTGTCACCCGCGAGCAGCCCGGCCGCTATCGGCGCCCTGGCGACGAAACCGACGACAACGAGCTCGGCCGCGGCGGCATCGGGCGCGTGACGGTCATGCACGACGAGCACCTCGGCCGCGACGTCGCGCTCAAGGAGCTGCTGCCCGATCGCCGCACCTTCGGCCGCCGCGACGGCACCGGCTCGCGCACGCTGGCCATGACCCGCTTTCTGCGCGAAGCCCGCATCACCGGCCAGCTCGAGCACCCGAACATCGTGCCGGTCTACGAACTGGGCCAGCGCCGCGACGGCACGCTCTACTACACCATGAAGGTCGTGCGCGGCCGCACCATGGCCGACGCGCTCAACGAGTGCCGCTCGCTGGGCGATCGCATGGCGTTGATGAAGCACTTCGTCGACCTGTGCCACGCGGTCGCCTACGCGCACAGCCGCGAGGTCGTGCACCGCGACCTGAAGCCCAGCAACGTGATGCTCGGCACCTTCGGCGAGACCGTCGTGCTCGACTGGGGCCTCGCCAAACCCAAGGACGGCAGCGATCTGACCGCCGAGACCTCGGCCGAGCGGCTCTCGGCGACGCAGAACGACGCCACCGAGACCGCGGTCGGCGCGGTGCTCGGCACGCCGCTGTATATGTCGCCCGAGCAGGCCCGCGGCGAGATCGAGCGCATCGACGCCCGCTCCGATGTGTGGAGCCTGGGCGCCATGCTGTACGAGCTGCTGACCGGCCAGCCGCCGTTCGGCGGCCGCACCGCGATGCTGGTGATGCACAACGTGGCCACCGCGCCGCTGACCCCGGTGCGCGCCGTCTGCCCGGACGCGCCCGCCGAGCTGGCCGCGGTCGCCGAGAAGGCGCTCAGCCGCGACCTCGACGTGCGCTACGCCAACGCCAAGATGCTGGCCGACGAGGTGCAGGCCTACCTCATGGGCGGCCGCGTGCGGGCCTACGATTACGGCCTGCGCGAGCTGGTCGGCCGGTTTGCGCGACGGCACAAGGTCGCGCTCGGCGTGGCCGGGGTCGCCGCCGGCATGCTGCTGGCGATGGGCGTCGTCGCTTATGTGGGCGTGATCTCGGAGCGCGACCGCGCCAAGCTCGCCGAGGTGCAGGCCCGGCAGGCCCGCGACGAAGCCGAGGGGCTGGTGCGCTTTCTGGTCGGCGACCTGCGCGAGCGCATGGAGCCCCTGGGGCGCCCCGATCTGCTCGACGGCGTGATCACCCGCGTCGGCCAGTACTTCGGCGAGTCGGCCGCCTCAGACGACCCCGAGGTCGACCCGGCCCGCGCGCGCAACCGCGCCACCACGCTGTACTTGATGGCCCGCCTGCACAGCGACCGCGGCGAGCTGGAGGCGGCGCAGAAGCAGGCCGAAGAGGCGCTGGCCCTGCGCACCGAGCTGGCCCGCGCCCGACCTGACGACCCCGAAGCGGCGGTCGACCTCGCCCGCAGCGCGCTGCAGATGGGCGCAATCCGGAGGCTCCGCGGCGACCGACCCGCCGCCGAGGCGCTCACCCAGAGAGCGCTCGACGGCCTCACCCCGCTCACCGAGCTGCCCGAGCCGCCCGCCGACGCGCTGCTCGAAGGCGCCGAAGCGCATCTGGCCCGCGGCGACCTGCTCGCCAGCGCCGGCGACCTGCCCGCCGCCGAGCGCGAATACCGCAAGGCGCTCGCCCTGCGCGAGACGCTCAGCGGCCGCGACCCGCGCCAGTTGTTGTGGCGATTTGCGCTGGCCCAGGCCCATGACCGTCTGGGCAACGCGCGCTTCGACCAGGGCGACATCGACGGCGCCGAGAGCAGCTACCGCGCCGCGCTCGACATCCGCCGCGCGCTCGTCGAAGCGCGGCCGGGCAACCTGGTCTGGCGCCAGAAGCTCGCCGCCAGCCACGACCAGCTCGGCGACGTCTTCCTCGAACGTCGCGACGCCGAGGCCGCCGCCGCGCAATACGAAGAGTCGCAGGCCATCATGGCCCGCGCGGTGCGCGAGAACCCGACCAACCGCTTCTGGCAGCGCAACCTGGCCATCGGCTATGTCAAAGCCGGCGACGCCGAGCGCGACCGCGGGCGGTGGCCGCAGGCGCAAGCCGCCTACCTCGAAGCGCAGCGCGTGATGCGGGGGCTGGTCGAGTTCGACGCCCAGAACGCCGAGTGGCGGCGCGACCTGACCATCATCGACTACCGCGTCGGCGACGCCCTGCTCGCCGACGACCGACCCGCCGACGCGATGGTGGCCTACGAACGCGCCATCGCCGCCGCGAAGCGCAACGCCGAGCGCGATCCGGCCAACGTCATGGGCCGCTATGACATCGCGGTGGGCGTCTTCAAACGCGCCGACGTCGAAGCGCGCCGCGGCGAGCGGGCTGCCGCCGCCGCCAGCTACGCCGAAGCCGAGACACTGCTCGCCGGGCTCGTCGGTCAGGACCCGAGCAACGCGCTGTTCGCCCACGACCTGAACGCGGCCAAAGCCAACCGGCGCACGGTGATCGAAGGCGGCGACCTGATCGACGCCAGCGGCGCGTCCATGCTCGCCGGCGCCCGCGGCGAGCGGCCGCGCATGCGCGGCGAGCCCGACGCCGAGG
>JAGQJJ010000543.1 GCA_020430675.1 Myxococcales bacterium | reverse complement strand
GCAGCTCGACCTCGACCCCGACCGCGCGCGCCACCGCCGTGAGCAGGCGGGCCCGGGCCGGGGTGCCCGGCGGCGGGCAGGCGGAGACGGCGAGGCGGAAGTTCACTCCGGCGGTGCTCCAAAGCAGGCGTTGCGATCAGCGATGTCGCGTCGCCGACGACACGCGGGCGATCAGGCCGGCGCGGCGCTCACAGCGCGACGCACTGGTGCTCGATAGCCTCCGGCGGGCGCGTGCATTCGCGCAGCACGACGCCCTCCACCGCGTCGCCCGGTGAGACGAGTTGATGGGCCCGGAGGCGGCGAAACATCGTTTGAAAACGATCAAACCTCACGCGGGCGTCCGCGGGCGCGATGCCAGCCTCTTCGAGATCGGCCTGACCAAACCGCGCCATGCCGCGCGTGAAGAAGGTCACGGTGCCATCCGCCGCCTGCTCCGCGCCCAGCCGGACCTCATCGGCCGGCCAGTCGGCCGCCGTCAGCCGTGCGCGCCAGGCGGTCGCGTCGAAGGCGCGGCGGGTGCCCAGGTCGACCACGACGCCATCGCCCGCGGCAAGCAGCGCATCCGCAGCGAGAGCGGCGGCCCGCAGCCGGGCTTCGGCGCGGGTCGCGTCGCCCACCGCGCGGATGAACACCGCCGAGCGCGCCGTCGCCAGTGGCGCCGCCGCCTCGCCGGCCTCGGCCATCAGCGAGGGCAGATCGAGGGGCAGTGACGCATCGACGGGGGCGGCGACCAGGTGCACCTCATCAGTGGGCGCTGCGCCTTGAGCGAAGCCCGCCAACGCGGGCGGCGGCTTCGTCTGATGGGCCTCGATGCGCGCGCGCACCGCGTCCACATCGTCGACGGGCGCGGGGCGGAACACCGCAAGGGTGACCACCGCGTCTTCCCGCACCGCGCCGCCGGTCGCCGCGCGAAGCTGATCCGCCAGCGCCCCGCCCGTCGGCCCGGCCGGTGGGGGCGACGGATTGCGCGCCGATGGTCCGCCACACGAGACGAGCGCACCTGCGATGAGGCATACTAGGAGCGAGTAGCACGGTTGCACGGTGGCGATGGTCGCCCACTCGCCGGCCCGGGGCAAGACGTTGGCGCCGCGGTCCGGACGATTCGGGGCCAAGTTGACATCGACACTGAACTGGCATGTCATGTCCTTTGGTCGCGATCGGTGTTCCGGCACCGTTCGCTGCACACAGGAGGAGCGATTGCGCGGCTCGCGAGGACTCGGGGCGACGTTGGGGCGGGTGACGGCCGCTCTTCTCGGCGGGACGCTCACCGCGCAGGCGCAGGAGGCCGGAGCGGCCGCCGACACCGCCGGCGGCTCGTCGCTGGGCATCGTCTTCGTCGTTGTGCTGTTGGTGGTCGCCGCCGGGGTGGTGCTGGCGCTGCCACGGCTCCTTCCGCTCAATGGTCGCCTGATCGTGCGCGATGCCTTCGGCCCCAGCGTGTTTGCCTCGACGAGCCTCTCGGTCCACCGGGGCTGGCGCTCGGAAGGCGAGATCGACGCCGTGCCGTCCCGCGAGGGGCTGCTGGTCGCGCTCAAGGTGCAGCGCGGCCTGGGGCGTGATGTTCAAGTGACGTTGCTGTTCGACAAATCCGGTCAGCGGCGCGAAGTGCTCGCCGGGCGCCTCGGCCCCGGTCGACACGAGCAGGTCAATGATCTGGTGATCGACTACGACGACGGGCGCAGCCCGCAAGCGGCGGTCTGAGATGGCCCGAACCTCTGCATCCGAGAGCTTCGCCGACGGACTTCAGGTCCTCTACGCGGAAGATCGCCGCTACACCCCAGTACGGGTGCTCGGCGAAGGGCACACCGCCCGCGTGCTGCTCGCGACCGACCCGTCGGGCGCGCAGGTGGCGATCAAGGCGGTCAAGGAGAACTCGAGCCTCAACCCGCGCGAGTTCATGATGGAGGCCGATCGCCTCCAGACCCTGCGGCGCAAGGAGCGCGAGCTCTTCCCCGACCGGCCGGCGGCCCGCTCGGCCTTCCCATCGGTCATCGATCGCGACCCCGAGGAGCGCTTCTTCGTGATGGAGGTGGCCCCCGGTCGCCCCCTGTCGCGCCTGTTCTCCAACCGCCAGATCGTGCGCCCCGAGCAGGCGGTGACCATCACCGTGCGCATCGGCGAGGCGCTGCAGGTGGCCTCCGAGCTGGGGTTGCGGGCGCAGGATCTCAAGTCCGACGCCATCTTCTGGGACCACGTCACCGACCGCGTGGTGCTCGTCGACTGGAACGTGGTCGCCGACAACACGGTGGCCGACTACGGAAGCTGGCTGCCGACCGACCTGCGGCTCACCGCCAGCTACCTCGACGCGCTGCTCGCCGGCGGCGAGACGGTCTCGGAGTGGAGCGGCCGCATATACGACGCGCCCGCCCGCTGGAAGCGCTACTTCCGCGCGCTGCGGCTCTCGCTCGAAGATCTGGTCCGCCACCCCGACGGCGCCACGCTGACCGAGTTCCTGTCGACGCTGCGCGCCGTGCAGGCGATGCTCGGCGACCAGCCCGAGAACCTGCTCGAGTTCGTGCGCAACTGCCTGATCGAAGCGCGCGACGTCGAAGACGAGATGCGGCCCGCGCTGGCCGAGCAGGCGGCGGCCGCCGCCGAGATCGCGCTGCTGACGCGCAATCAGGCGCTGGTCATGGATGGCCGGGCGCTGCTCGGGCAGGCCGAAGACCTGGGCGGGCCGGAAGGCAACCTCATCAGCCGCCTGTGGCGCTCGGTCGAAGAGGCCGACGAGGCGGGCGGCTTCGATGTGGGCAAGGCGCTTGAGATCTACCGTCTGCGCGCGCTGGCCGCGGTGGCGCGCCGCGCCCCGGGTTATGCCGGCGAGGCTTCCGAGATCGCCCGCCACATGGCGCGGCTGGAGTGGGCCCAGGCGGCCAAGCGCATCGGCGCGCTGCGCTCACAGCTCGCCGAGCACCCGGCGGTCAGCTCGCTGCTTCAGGATCTGGAGCAGGAGACCAAGGGCCTGCGCGACGCGCGGCAGGGGCTGGCGGCGCTTGAGGCCGGCGACAAGGAGAAGGCGCGGGCGATGCTGGCCGAGGGCCTCGCGTCGCTGAGCAAGGTCCGCTACCACGATAAGCTGCTCGCCCGCTTCCCCATGTTGCGCGAGCAGTTCGCCGCGCTGCCCGCGCCGGTGGCGCGCAAGACCGAGGTCGATCAGGCCGAACTCGCGGTGCAGGCCGCGCGGCGGCGTTTTGCGCGGCAGGGCCGGCTCTCCCTGGAAAACTTCGAGGAGTACCAGGACACCCCCGGCGTGCAGAAGCTGCGCGAACTGCAGCTCGCCTGGGACGAGACCGACCGGCCCGGTGCCGAGCAGCAGCCGGCCCCAGGCGAGGTCATCCCTTCGCTTTCGTACGCCCTTGAGCTCTCGGCCAAAGAGCGCGGGTGCTTCCCGCTGAACCGGGCCGAGAAGACGTTCGATCGCGTCGCCGAGGACATGGACGCTCAGCTGCGGACGGCCGACCAGGACGCCATCGATCGGCTGCGCACCCAGGCCGAGGCGCTGAGCCAGCGCATTCGCGAGGTCGTCGACGCGCTGCGCGACACCGACCTGGACCGCGGCTGGACGACCGAAGCGGTCGAGTCGCTCAAGACGTGGCGCCGCCGCTTCAAGGAGCGGGTCGACAAGGCGTCCGAAGCCCATCAGACGCTCTCGCTCTATAACAAGGGTCTGGTCAAGCTGGGCGATGCCGCCGGGCTCGCCGGTCGCGCCGAGCTTCTGGTGCGATTGCAGCGGCGGCGGCCCGAGGACGAGACCGTCAAGCGTCTGGTGAACGCGCTGCGCGTCGAGCTGGACGAAGCCGAGCAGCGGCGACCCGGCGAAGCGGAGCTGGTGGCGGCGCGGCGGGTGCTCGACCCGACCTCGGCGCCCGCGCTGGAGCCGGGCATCGCCCTGTCTGCGGCCCACA
>JAGQJJ010000542.1 GCA_020430675.1 Myxococcales bacterium | reverse complement strand
CGGCGCCCTCTTCGGAGCCCGGCCTGCCAGCTTGCGGCGTGCCGCAGCGGGGCCCGGCGCTCGATCTTGCCGCGTGTGGCCTGCCCCGTCGGGGCCCGGCGGGCGATCGCCGATCGGCCGGTTGCATTCCGGTCGCGGTCGGCATACAGCGCGTCGGCTTGCGGCTGGCAAGCGGTTCGGCCCGGAGGCCTGGTGATGTCGCTCTTGCTCTATGGTCACCCTTTCTCTTCCTACACCCAGAAGGTGCTCGTCGCGCTGTACGAGAATGAGACGCCTTTTGAGTTCCGCTGTCTGGCGCCGGAGTTTCCCGCGCATCTGGCCGAGTGGTTGCGGCGCTGGCCGCTGCGGCGGTTTCCGCTGCTGGTCGAGGGCGATCGGCAGGTGGTCGAGACCAGCATCATCATCGAGTACCTGCAACTGAGGCACCCTGGGCCGGTGCGGCTGCTGCCGGAGGATCCGATGGCGGCGCTGGCGGTGCGCTTCATGGACCGCTTCTTTGATCTGCATGTGATGAACGCCATGCAGCTCGCGGTGGACGGCGCGCTGACCGGTGACGCGACCAGGCGCAAGGATGGCATGGCGCTGGCGGTCGAGAAGCTGGAGCGCGCCTACGCCTGGCTGGAGGGGCGGCTCGCGGACACCGTGTGGGCGACCGGGGCGGACTTCACGATGGCCGACTGCGCGGCGGCGCCGTCGTTGTTCTATGCGGATTGGACGCATGCCATCTCGGCGGCATATCCCACCCTGCGCGCCTATCGGGCGCGGCTGTTGAAGCGGCCTTCGTTTGCCCGCGCGGTGGACGAGGCGCGCCCGTTCCGACCGCTTTTTCCGCTGGGCGCGCCCGATCGAGATTGAGGGCGCCCGGCGGTCGTTCATCGCTGATGCCATGACATGCCATCAGCGATGCCTTCTTGCCGGCAGGGCCGGGCACTCGACGGATGGCTTCAGGGTCGGCGCATGGGCTGGCATGTCCTGGAACCGCATCGAGGCCGCCTTGCGCGGCGGGTGGGTGCGGGCCATTATCGACGGGCGGTCGGCGAGCGCTCGGCCGCACCGCGATGGTGTGCGCGTCTGTTGCATGGAGCGGAGCGGATCGATCCGAAGCGATGAGCGGTTCCCCTTTCCGATGCCCCGCGCGCGACTGCCTCTGGACGGATGCGGCGCTTTTTGCCCGCTGCCCCGAGCACGGTCTGCTGGCGATTGAGGCCCATCGAATCGACCCGTCTCTGCCCTGGCTCGGGCATTTGATCAACGATCGGTACGGGCTGGTCGGCTACCTCGGCGGGGGTGGGCACGGCGCGGTCTATCGCGGCCGCGACCTGCGCCTCGGCCGGGATGTCGCCGTCAAGCTGCTCAACCCGTCCGTCGTTCGTTCGGAAGGCCTGCGGGTGCGCTTCGAGCGTGAGGCGCGCCTGCTCTCGGGTCTGCGCAGCGTGCATACGTTGACCGTGTTCGACTACGGCATCGCCGACGGCCAGATGGCCGGCATCGCGTTCATGGTGACCGAGCTTGTCGAGGGCCCGTCTCTGGCGCGGCGCATCGAAGACGGTCCGCTCCCGCCCGATGAATGGTTGCTGGTCACCGCCCAGGTGGTCCGCTCGCTGACCGAGGCCCACCGGCAGGGCATCGTGCACCGCGACCTCAAGCCGGGAAACATCCTGCTGGCCCGCGATCCCGACGGCGGGCTTGAGACGCGCGTCATCGACCTGGGCATCGCCCGGCTGGAGGGCGAGCGACAGACGACCAGCGGGGTCATCATCGGCACGCCCCGCTATCTGGCCCCCGAACAATGCGGCACCGCAGACGCCCGCATCGACGCCCGGACCGATGTCTACGCGCTGGCGTTGGTGGTCTGGGAGATGATCACCGGATTGCCGGCCTATGATGCCACCAGCGCGATCGCGCTGATCAGCGCCAAGCTCACCCAGCCCGCGCCCCATCTGCCGGGCATCGAAAAGGATCGGGCGCGCGCCCGCGTCGACGCCGTCCTGCAGATCGCGCTGGCCCGGCCGATGGCCGAGCGTTTTGAGAGCGCCGATGCCTTCCTGGCCGCGCTCGTTGAGGCGACCGAGCCTGAGCATCAGCGCTCGGCTGCGGCCCTGGCGTCGACCCCGCTTCGGCTGGCGCGACCGCCGCTGGCCGATGACCCGCCCCGGGCGCGGCACGCGAGGCGCAACGTTGTCGTGGGCGCAGCCCTGCTGGCCGGCGTGCTCGGTGCGGCGATGCTGTGGACGATGGCCCCCGGTCTTGGGGGCGGTCCGAGAGGGACCGACGCTCTGCCGCCCTCGAATCCGGAGGGCGAGACCCATGTGCCCGCGGATGCGGAGACCCCCGCCTCAGACCTGGGCGTCGGCACCGCGACCGCTGGCATCGGCAGATTGGCCGATGCCAGCGTCGACGCCGCCGAAGCCAGAGGCGGTCCCGACGCCGGTGAGGCGCTGCGCCCCTGCGGTGACGCGGCGAGGCAACGGATCGGCGCGCTCGTCGACCGCCGACGTTGCGCAGAGGCGAAGGCGCTCGTCGACCAGCATCCCGAGTGTCAGGACGCCGTCGCGGCCGATCTGCGGCGATGTCAACCCTTGCCGGCGCCGGGCCCGAGTTGCACCGCGGCGCAAATCGCGGCGGCGGTCGAGCAGGCGCGCGCGGCCCAGACCCGAAGCGCGTGCCAGCAACGCCATCGGGCCCTGCGCAGCGAATGCGGCGCGAAGAAAGTGCCCGGCGCCGGGTCGGTCTGCGGGACCTGTGGGGATGGCAAGGTGCAAGCCAACTTCGAGACATGTGATCCAGGGATTGCGAGCCATGGTGGTTACTGTGATCAGAAGACATGCCGGTGGATCCACTGATCCCTTGGACCCGGCCCGGAGTCATCGACGATGATCCTGTTGGTCATCGCCCTGTTGAGCCCGCCGGTCTGTCCGCCGCCGCCGGTCCGGTCGTCGTTCTCGTCCGACGTGCTGTTTGACGCCGCGGTCAAGGACGCCGCTTGGTGCCGCTGTCGCGACTTTGAGCCCGACGCGCAAGGTGGCGACCCATCGGCGGAGTTGGATGGCCCGCAGCAGTTGCGATGCGCCTATTGGCTGCACGACGAGGGCCGCTTTGCCGATGCGGTCGTGGTCTATGATCGGTGGTTTGCGCGGCGTGAAGCGCCGCCGCCGATGCTCGAGATCGCCGCGCCGTTTCGCGCGCGGGCCGCGCGCTGTGTGCCCCGCGACGAAGATGCGCCGGGCGACCGTTGCGCGCCCGCTGCCGCATCGTGCGAAGATCGCCAGGCAGCGGCCAGCGACGCAGCGGCGTGGGGCGTGGTCGGCGACTGCTTTGCCGCGCGAGGGGCGGACGGCGACGCCGCGGCGTTTCTGCCCGCCGCCCGAGCCTTCGATCGCGCGGGCCGCCCGGCCGATGCGTTGGCGGCCTATCGGCACCACCTTTCGGCGGGCCCCGACGCCGCGGTTGAAGCGGAGCTTGACGCCAAACACCCGGCGCGGTTGATGGTGAATTGCACGCCCGCCGGGGCCCTCGTTGGGGTCGGAGAGCAGCACGGCCAATGCCCGGTCTTCGAGGTGGCGCTGCCCGACGGCGAATACACCGTGACGGTGCATGCCCCGGGTCATCGCAAAGGCAGCCATCCGGTGCGCCTCGCGCATGACGAGCGCCAGAGCATCGCCCTCAATCTGAAGCCCGAGGCGCGCGAGGGGCGATGGATGCCATGGGTTGCCGCGGGCGTGGGCGCGGCCGCGACCGGCGTCGGTGTCGCGTTCCACGTTCGCAACAGCCAGTCCTTCGCCGATCTGAAGGAGAAGCCGGGGCGCCAGGACTTGCGCGACGATGTCGACCTGTCCTTCGATCTGGCCGTGGGCGGCTACGCGCTTGGCGCCCTCTGCACTTCGCTGGCGGCCTGGCTGTGGCTCGACGACGAG
>JAGQJJ010000541.1 GCA_020430675.1 Myxococcales bacterium | reverse complement strand
TCTTCGTCGACGCCTTCGCCGCAGACTTCGTCAGTGGGCTCGATATCCTGCTCGCCGCACCGCAGTCCGTCGTGGGTGGAGTTGCAGACCATGACCGCGGTCTGTTCGCAGGCGCCCGTACCGGTTGTGCACCGATCGCCCTTCTCGTCGAAGCCCTCGTCGACCAGGCGATCGCAGTCGTTGTCGAGGTCGTCGCAGATCTCAAGGTTGCCCTCTACGAAGGCCGGGCCGGACTCCGCATTGCACAGATGGTCATCGTCGTTGGTGAAGTCGAAGACGGTGCTGCCATCGGCCGCCGGGGTGACCTGCTCCTCGAACAGCTTGAGCGCGCACCGGTCGTTCGCCGCGCAGTCGGTGTCGATCTGGAAGCCGGAGCAGACGGTCAGATCGTCGCCGCCTTGAGTGAGGAAGTAGAGGGCGCCGGTCAAGGATTGCCCGGGCGCGAGGTCCAGGTTGCCCGGGATCGCGCGCGCGATCGCGCCGTCTTCCCAGTGGTAGGCCAGCCGCCCGATCGGCGCGTTGTCGTTGTTGGCCTCGCGCATCACGAAGCAGGCGTTGACCGTTGAGCCCACATCGACCGTGCGATCGAGCGAATCGCGGCAGGTGCTGGGCACCGGCCGCGTGCCCGCGTCGAAGTCGGCCGTCGAGCTCTCGATGGCGCCGATGCACGGTCGCAAATCCATGCGCAGCAGTGTCACCTCCGGCGCCGGATCCTCCTGACAACTGCCAACAAGCACGCCGCTGACGATCAGCGTCGAGATCAGGGCAATTCGGCTCGGCCGCATTCGGATTCTCCCCACGGTGCTGCTCTCCCCCGCGGCCTCCCCAGCCGCGACAGTCGCGCTCTTCGCCATTGATAGCACGAACACTGGGATCGACGGCACGGCCGGGGCGCGCGCCACGGAAATTTCGCGCGCGTGATGCGGGGCGGCCCGAAATCAGAGCCAGCGGCGGCGGCTCTTGCGGCGGGCCTTCTCGATGGCGTGGCGCTGCTGCTCGCGGCGCAGCAGGGTGGGATAGTCGGGCACTTCCTGTTCGCGTTTGGCCGGCACCATGACGTTGCGCTCGTCCGCCTCGCGGGCGAAGAGCTGCACCACGTCGGCGGCGATGCCCGCGCCCGCGGCCTGCGCGCCGAGCGCCTTGGCGGCGCGGTACTTCAGGCCGCCGCGGCGCAGCACGTCCTGAAAGCTGCGCAGCAGCATGGGCAGCGTGAAGCCGTAATCGGCGTTGAGCACCGTGCCCAGGCGGCCGACCGTCTCGGCGCGCAGGCGGCCGTCGCCGAACAGCACCAGCGCCGCCTGGAAGTAGTTGTAGACGGGCACGACGCGCGGGCCGTAAGCGTCGAAGCGGATGGGCGGCGACTTGCGGTCGAGGTGGATGATGATCCGGCGCACCGGATCGGCGGGCTGCATGCGGTCGAGCGCGCTGTAGATCGCCGCGCGACCGTCCGGATAGACGCCAGCGACCTCGAGCACCTCTTCCAGCACCGCGGGCGGCACGCGCTCGGCGAGCAGGTCGGCGTACAGCGAGTACACGAAGGCGTCGCGCTCGGCGTCATCGCCAAAAAGCGTCTCTTCGGCCTCGACCGGCGCCCGGGTGCGCGCGTCGAGCAGGGCCGGCAGCTTGTAGCCGATCTGCTCCTTGACCGCGCGAAAGCGGCCGCGCAGCAGGTTGTTCAGGTTGTCCTTGAGGATGAAGCCGTCGTAGTGGATGCCATCGAGCGCCAGCTTCTCGCTGAGCACGCCGCGCATCTGCTTGGGCGAGCCGCTGATGAAAAACACCTGCGCCCGGCCCGCCGAGTCGGCCCGCAAGGCGCGCAGCAGCTCGGCGCTGCCCGGCACGTTGGCCTTGTCGGCCGGGCGTTGCAGCGCGGTGCGAATCAGGTCGCCCAGGCTGTCGAACTCGGTCTGCAGGTAGGTCTTGTCAAGATCCCAGCGAAAGATATGCGGCGGACTGGGTGTGGCCGTGGGCGCAGGCGCGGGCTCGGTCATCGGGCGGGCGCGTCCTCGAGTTGGGTGGCGATCTCTTTGCACAGGTCGCTCTTGACCGCCTTGTTGGCCACCTTGATCGCGTTGGCGATGGCGCGCGCGTTGCTGCGGCCGTGGGCCTTGATGAACAGGTGGTCGAACCCCAGGATGGGCGCGCCGCCGTACTGCTGCCAGTCGGTGATGCTCTTGAGCTGCACGATGCCGCCGCGCAGCATCCACAGGCCGGCGCGCCAGACGAGCTTGCTGCGATAGGCGTAGCGGGCGATGTCGACCACCGTCTCGCTGATGCCCTCCAGCATCTTGAGCACCACGTTGCCGGTGAAGCCCGCGGTGACCACCACATCGGCCTTGCCGCGCGGCAGGTCGACGCCCTCGATATTGCCGATGAAGTGCAGCTTGGGATCTTCGGCGAGGCGTTTGTGGGCCTCGACGATCTCGGGCGTGCCCTTATAGGGCTCGGAGCCGTTCGAGAGCAGCGCCACGCGCGGCCGCGGGTTGCGCGAGATGCGGGCGGCGTAGGCCGAGCCCATATGGGCAAACGCGACCAGCGTATCGGCGTCGACGTGCACCGTGGCGCCCACGTCGAGGATGAGCGCAAACGGATCCTCGTGCACGCCGCGGCGCTGCTCGGTCGGGTAGACCGCGGCCAGCGCGGTGCGGGGCACGCCGGGCAGCTTCTTGAAGTGTCTGGCGCAGGCGAGGATGGCCGCGCCGGTATTGCCCGCGCTGACCAGGGCGTCGGCCTGCCCTTCGGTCACGAGGCGCGCCCCGACCAGCAGCGAGGCGTCGGGTTTGGCCTCGATGGCCGCGCGCGGATCCTCGCACATGTCGATGGCCTGCGGCGTGTGGTGCACCGAGAGGAAGGCGGCGTCGTAGCGGGCGCGGCTCAGAATGGGGTCGATCTGCGCTTGGTCGCCGACCAGCAGGACGGCGGCGTCGCGCTTGAGCGACACGTTCGCGGCGGCGTGCACGGCGCTCTGCACGCCGTTGTCGCCGCCCATGGCGTCGAGGGCAATGGTGGCCATGCGGTCGTTTCTACTCTGCCCGGGCCCGCGCGTCTACCGCTACCCAGAGGCCGGCGTCTTGTGGGCCGGGTGCGGGGAAGACGGTCGCCGTCTGGCCCAGGTGCGGCGCCAGCGCGGCGGGGTCGAGATCGACGGGCGCCGCAGCCTGCCACGCGAGCCACGCGACGGCGCGTTCGGCGACCAGCAGGGTGGGCAGGCCGCCTTCGGTGGTCTCGACGCGCAGCACGCGACCGACAGGTCCGGCTTCGCCGGCGGCGCGCCAGGGGGCCAGCGCTTCGGGCGTCAGGTCGCGGGGATCATCGGCGAACAAGCAGGGGCCGCCCGCGAAGAGTTGCAGCGTGGCCGCGAGGCGAACCTGGCCCGCGGTCAAGGACGCCAGGGCCGGCGCATCGAGCAGCAGGCCCGCGGCGGCCGTCTGGGGCCAATGGGCGGTGAAGGCGTAACCCCCACGGGTGACGACGTCAGTGACGTCGGACGGGCCGCCAGGGGCGCCCAAGGCGATCAGGCCCAGACCGGCGCGGGCATCGCCGCTCAGGCCCAGCGACGCCGGGCCGGCCAGCGCTTCGAGCAGCACCCGGGCGGCGTCGGCGTCGTCGAGGCCGTCGAGCACCGCGCCCGCGAGGCCGGCGTCGGCCACGGCGATCAACGCGCGGGTGAGGTGGTCGCGCACCGCGGGCAGGGTGGGGTCGAGGCGATCACCGATGCGCCAGTCGGGGTGCGTGAAGGCGACCGGGCTGCCCTCGGGCGCGGCGAGCAGGGGCCAGCGCAGCCACAGCGCGGCCGGTGCCACGTCCCCGGGAGCTAGGAAGAGCGGCGGGTCGGCAAACGGCGTAGATCCCCCTGGTTCCCGCATCATAAACAAAAAAACACCGGGCAGCAGGGCGGCCAGGGCCGCGGACTG
>JAGQJJ010000540.1 GCA_020430675.1 Myxococcales bacterium | reverse complement strand
TGCGTCGATCCGCCGCCTGACTGCGTGGTCGATGGCGACTGCGCGGCCGGCGAGGTCTGCCGGGCCGGGGTCTGTGAGCCCGGGCCGGTCGTGGTGCCCGCCTGCAACGCGCCCATCCCTGCTGGCGTCGGCCGCTACGTCGGCACCACCGCCGGCATGGGTGCCACCGCCGGTTCGTGCCACGGCGGGGTCGGGAGCCCCGAGGTCGCCTACGCGCTCAACCTGCCCGCCGGCGAGTACTGCCTGATGACCGAGGGCTCGGTCTACGACACCTCGCTGCATGTCCGCACGACCTGCGCCGACGTGGCGACCGAGGTCGCCTGCAACGACGACGCCGCCGACTTCGGGCTGCAATCGGCCCTGTCGTTCCAGGCGGCGGCGGGCACGACGTACTACGCATTTGTCGATGGCTTCTCCAACAACGCTTCGGGTGACTATGTCCTGACCGTGTTGCCCGGCGCCTGCCCGGCGGCTGGGGACCAAGGCGTCTGCGAGCCGCCGGGCACGCCCATCGCGCTCGGCGGTCGCGCCGAAGGCTCAACAGTCGATGCCGAGGGTCTCTTCGGCGCGAGCTGCGGCGGGGGCGCCGGCAGTCCAGACGCCGTCTTCACCTTCTCGCGACCGCAGACCGGTCCGGTCTGCTTCACGACCGCTGGCTCCAGCTATGACACCGTGCTGCACGCGCGCACGGTCTGCGGCGATCAGGCCACCGAGGTGGGATGCAACGACGACTCGGATGGCCTGCAATCGGAGTTGACGTTCAACGCCGTCGGCGGGCAGGTCTACTTTGTCGTCGTGGATGGCTACAGCGGCGACCGGTCGGGCGACTACGTGCTGCAAGCCTTCGACGGTGCGTGCCCCTGAATCGCCGGTGACACGCGGCAGCGCGTGGGGTAGGGTGCGGCCGGCCCATCGTTGGAGGCACCCATGACCAGCCGTTCTCTCTTCATCGTAGCCGCGCTCGTCTGCGTGGCCGGTCCCGCTTCGGCCAGCTGCGGCAAGCTCGCCGAGAAGCTCTCCGGTGGTTCGTGCGACCTGCACGGCAAGGATTTGCGCGATCTGAAGCTCGATCAGGGCGACGACCTGAGCGGTGCCAACCTCGAACGGGCCAACCTGCGCGGCGCCCGGCTCGAGCGCGCCAACCTGCGCGACGCGAAGCTCGGCGGCGCCGACCTGCGCGAAGCGAAGCTCGGCCGCGCGAATCTGAGCGGCGCCGACCTGCACGGCGCGCAGCTTGACAAGGCGGAGGTGCGCGAGGCCGACCTGACGCGGGCCAACCTGCGCGACGCGCGCGCCGAGCGCATCGATCTGCGTGCGGCGAAGCTGGAGCGCGCCAATCTACGCGGCGCCATGCTGGAGCAGGCCGACTTCACCGGCGCGCGCGCCGAGCAGGCCGACTTCGCCGACGCGCGGCTCGATCGGGCCGTCTTCCGCGAGGCCTACCTGGGGCGGGCCAGCTTCCGCGGTGCCCGCCTGGAGCGGGCCAGCTTCCGCGGCGCCCGCCTCGAGCAGACCGAGCTGCGCGACGGCCGCCTCGACGGCGCCGAGCTGCGCGAAGTGCGCGCCGAGCGCGTCGTGCTGCGCGGCGCCCGCCTCGAGCGCGCCGATCTGCAGGGCGGCGATTTCAGCCGCGCCGAACTGCAAGACGCGCGCTTCGACCGCGCCCAGATTCGCGACGCGCGCTTCGACGGCGCCGACCTGCGCGACGCGCGCGGCGAGTTGGACGGCAACGCGCGCTCGTGGCGCGACGCGACCTGCCCCGACGGCCAGAAGGCCGAGGGCAGCAACGGCACCTGCCAGGGTCATTACAAGCGCTGACCGGCTCGGGCTGCGGTCGCGGGCGCGCCGCCCGGCGCGCTTCAGCCCAGCGTCTCGTCTCCGTGCGTCAGCCCGGCCTGCGCCGACTCAACGAGGCGCTGTGCGCTCTCGGTGCGCGCGGCGCGGTGGGCTTCGGCCAGCACTTCGGCGGCGCGCTCTTCCTGGTGCAAGCGGGTGTACATCTCGGCGAGGTGCACCGACCACGCCGGATCATCGGGGGCCAGCTCGCGGGCGCGGCGGCAGATGGTGACCGCCGCCAGCAATCGACCGCGATCGCGATAGGCGGCAAACGCGCGGGCCAGCTCGCGCAGCGCGGCCTGCGGGCGACCGGTGTCGCAGAGCACCTCGGCGTAGCAAATGCGCAGCTCCAGCGAGTCGGTCAGCGGGCGCTCATCGCTGTTCAACAGAGCCATTTCTTCGCCAGATTCGGCGGCCTCTGGCAACCAAGGCATCGTGGATTCCGGTACGGCCATCGCGTCTCCTGATCGGCATCGCGCGGGGCGGCGGAGGGCGCGGGCGTCACGTCGCGGCGTGCGTTCGTGGAACGTTCAGCTTGTTGAAGCTACGCATCCTGACGGGCCATTGCAAGGGTCGACCCGGCGCCGTGGGGCCGCGCGCCGCGCGCGCCGATCAGCGGGCCTCGTCGGCCGGCGGGACGGCGATGTGCAAGCGCGGCAGAAAGCGGGGCTCAAGCGCGGTGCCATCAACCGCGGCCATCTGATCTTCGGCATCGGCCAGCAAGGCCGCGAGCGCAAAGGGGTTCTGCCCCCCAATGCGCCCCCAGAACGCCGCCGCCGCCTGCCGCGCTTCGTCGCGCAGGGCACCGTCGGCAAACAAGGCGCGGTGCGCGCGCTCGACCTGACCGGCGGGCAGCGCGCCCGGCCCGTCGAGCCCGATCAGATCACGCGCGAGCCAGGTGATCAGCCAGGTGCCTACGCCCACCTCGAGCGGGCGGTCGCGGCCGGCCACCCGACCCAACTCGGCGAGCAGCGCGGCCTGGTGACGCGCTTCATCGAGCACCTCGGCCGAATCGAGCGGCTGACCATCCGGTCGACGCGGATGTCGCGCGCTCAGGGCTTCAGCCCAAGGCCGCAGGTCGAGCAGATCAACCGCGTCGACGGGACCATCGGGCCCGGCGAGCAGCCGATCGCGCAGCGCCGGCCGCAGGGGAGCCGCCGCCTCCAGCATGCGGCCATAGCCCACGCGGAAGATGATCGACAGCGCGGTCTGCGCCAGCGCCTCGGCGTCGCGCTTCGTGTCGGGCGGGCCGACCAGCGTCTCCAATCCCAGCACCAGCCCGGCGCGCAACCGATCGAGCGTCTCGCGCTGGGCGTCTTCATCCCAAAGCTCGACCCGATCAGCGCTCAGCGCCATGTTGGCCACATAGCCGAGCGCGCCTTGCACCACGTCGATGCGCGAGGCGTCGAGCGCGGTGAAGGCGTTGGCCAGCCGATCGGCGGGCGCGAAGATCGGCACCAGCCAGCGCTCGGAGCGCAGGCCCTGATCGGTCTTGGGCAACGCCTGGCGCGCGTCCCGGACCTGGTCCGGCCGCGGCGGCGTATAGATCGCCAGCGCCGAGTAGTAATCGACATAGCCCCGATCGGCCATGCGCCCGCTGCGCCAGCGATAGGCGTCTTCCGCCAGCACGCTGTCGAGCGCCGCCGCGCTGTGCACGAGCAAGCTCAAACACAACTCGGCGTTTTCGCGCATCAACGTGTCGAGGAAGACCTTGAGCGGCAGATCGCGTTCGGCGCCGTGCGGAAACGCGATGCAGAGGCGGCCGTCAGGCGTGCGCACATGCTCCGCCTCAGGTGGCTCGAAGTCGTCGGGCTCGTCGATGACCGTCACCTCGACCGACTGGCGGACCAGCCAGTTGATCAGCGGATCATCGAGGTCCAGCATGCGCTCGGTCAGGATCTCGGGCCCGGCGCGCATCAGCGCGGCCAGCCAGGGGTCGAGCCGCTCGACCACCAGCTCGTCGCGCGTCCAGCCGTCGGTATCGAGCAGCTCGCGCACCTGCTCGCCGCTCGCCAGCGCCAGCACCGCGTCGGCGTCGTGCAGCCCGATGCGGTGGATGTAGGCGTGCAGGTCGTCGAC
>JAGQJJ010000539.1 GCA_020430675.1 Myxococcales bacterium | reverse complement strand
TCATCGCCGTGGCAGGCGAAACAGTCCTTCGGGGTGCCGGCGAAGCGTCCGCCGACGTGGCAGCGGTCGCAGTCGGCGGCGCGGTGGGCGCCGGTGAGCGGCCAGAAGCGAGCATGGGCCACGCTGGCGGGCCGCCAGCCGAAGGCGGTGTGGCAGGCGTCGCATTCGGTGCGGAAGCGGCCTTCGTTGTGGGCCGGGTGTACGCCGGGGTCCATGGCCTGGGCCAGATGGCAGTTGGCGCAATCGTTCGGCACCGCGCGGAACTCGTCGCCGTTGGCCCGCGGGTGGCAATCGAGGCAGGGTACGCCGGCGTGGCGGCCGACCAGGGGCAGGCGGAAGCGGCGGTGGTCCTGGCGGGCCTGCGGGATGCGCCAGCCGGATGAATCGTGGCAGGCGTCGCAGGTGCCCTTCTGTTCGCCGCGGTGCGGGTCGACATGGCAATTCGTGCAGGCGCCATCGGCCAGCGGCCGCTCGCCGTGGCAGTCATTGCATTGCGCGGCGCGGTGCATGCCGCGCAACGGGAAGCCGGTGGGATCGTGGTCGAACGCCGCCGCGCCACCTTGCATGGTCTGCCAGTCGGTCGAGATGTGGCACAGGTCGCACTTCTCGAAGACGGCACCTCCCTTTGGCATGGCCAGCAGCCAGAGCAGAGCCACGGCGTTCATGGCGTGCCTCCCGTGTGCGGGCTGGTATGGCAGCGCGCGCAGTCGCGGAAGCCCAACCGCCAGCGCACCGTGGCGCGACCGTCGGCCAGGGTGACCTCTTTGTGGCATTCGCCGCATTCGGCCTTGGCATGGGCCCCGGCGAGCGGCCAGACGCGGTCGTGATCATAGCCGCCCTTCCAGCCGGCCGGGGTATGGCATTCGGTGCAGTCATGGGCCGGCGCGGTCGCGGTGAACTGGCCCAGGTGCGGCGCGCCGTGGCAGCCGCCGCATTGACGGGGCACGCCGGCGTACTTCTCGTCGGCGTGGCAATGGGCGCAGGGCGTCTCGGCGTGGCGGCCTTCGAGGGCAAAGACCGCGGCGTGCTCGAAGCGCTCGGCGGGCTGCCAGCGGGTGTCGACATGGCAGGTTGCGCAGCCGCGCTCGCCGAATTGGCCCGCGTGGCGGTCTTCATGGCATTCATGGCATTCGACGACGCCCTTCTGGAACCGCCAGACGTCTTCCTTCTTATGGCACTCGGCGCAGCCGGTGGCGGCGTGGGCGCCCGTCAGCTTGAAGCCGGTGTGGCGGGCGAGGCCGTAGGTCGACGGGCGGAAGCCCTGGACGACGTGGCAGTCCTCGCACTTGGTGCCGACCTCGCCGCGGTGCGGGTCGGCGTGGCAGTCGAGGCATTTTTCGTGGGGCAGCTTCTCCAGGCGGCCGTTCTTGTGGCAGTCCTCGCAGCGCACGCTGACGTGCTGGCCGCGCAGGGGGAAGTCGGTCTTGTCGTGGTCGAAGGCGCTGCGCTGGATGCGATGCCAGTCGACCGTGTCGTGGCAGGTCTGGCAGCGATTGCCGAAGCGCCCCGAGTGCACGTCTTTGTGGCAGCCGTTGCAATCCGAGCGCGGGGCCGTATTGCCCTGCTCGCCATGGCATTTCTGGCAGTCTTTGATGGCATGGCCGAACTTGAGCGGGAACTGCCGGTGCCGGGCGAGGGGATAGATGATATTGGCCCAGCCCGCCGAAGTATGGCAGCCGGCGCAGTCGGGGCCGAACTTCGTGGCCTCGGGGTGCGGCGTCTGGTGGCAGCCGTTGCAGGTGCTGGTGGTGTCGGTGAAGCGGCGCTCGCGGTGGCAGTCGTCGCAGGCGACGGTGCGGTGCTCGCCGACGAGCGGGAACTGGGTGCGGTCGTGGTCGAAGCCGACGAGCTGCTTCCAGCGGGCCTGGCCGTGGCATTCGGTGCAGGCGCGGCCGGCGAACTCGCCGTCGTGCGGGTCTTCGCTGCGATGGCATTCGGCGCAGGTGGTGGGCAGGCCGAGCCAGGTGCCTTCGATCTTGCGGGCGGCCGGGTCGGTGATGCGGGTCTGCGCATGGCATTCGCGGCATTTGGCGTCGGCGTGCGCGCCTTCGAGGGGGTAGCCGGTGGCGTTGTGCTTGAAGCGCTCGGGCGTGCCGCCGGGCCAGCGCACGAGCGAAGCGCCGCGGCCCAGGTGGTCTTTATGGCATTGGGTGCAGTCGCGGCCTTTGAGGGCGCGGCCGTGGAGGCCCTTGCCGGCGCGGATGCGGGCGTCGAGCGCACGGTGGCAGTCGAGGCATTTGGCCTCGGCGACGCCTTTGCCCACCTGATGGCACTTCAGGCAGCCGTCGTCGCCGTCGATGTCGGCGTGCGCGGAGGCCAGCGGGCCGGGCGACAGCGCCTGGGCGCCGGCCGCGGCGGGCCAGAGGGCGGCGAGGCAAAGCAGCGCGCGACGCATCACATGCCTCCCACGCCGTAGAGGGTGACCACATGGGCCACCAGCGTCAGCAGCAGCACGAAGGTGGCGATGCGATGCACGCCGCGCCAGGTGCCGATCAGCGCCTTGAAACCCTGCTGCCGGCGGGCGCGCAAGCGGTAGCTGACCGCCTCGCGCGCCGCGGCGAGCACCACGCGGGCGTCGGTCGGGCCCAGGTCGGCGATCAGGGCGCGTCGCACGGCGATCGCGCGGAAGCGCAGGCGGACCGCGACGATCAGGTTGAGGGGCAGCATCAGCACGGCGGCGCGCGGGCCGGTGATGGGGGGCGGCAGCGCGGCCGACAACGCTCGCTCGGCGCGCTCGGCGGGCGTCCAGAGGTGGGGCTCGACACCGTGCAATGCGGCGCGCAGCCGCCCGACCAGCTCGCCTTCCGCGGTGGCTTCGCCGTCGTCGCCGTGCGCGATCTGTCCGTAGATCCAGCGGCCGAGCACGCCGGTGACCAGCACCACGATCGCGGCGCCGGTCGAGACGGCGGCGATGGGGTTGCCGAGGTCGCCGCCGCTATGGGCCAGCACCAGCGCGACGCCGCCGGTGCCCGCGGCGACATGGAAGGCGAGCCACGCCTGCACCGGGCCCAGGCGGGCCAGGCGCGCCCAGCGTCGGCGCACCAGGTAGAGCAGGTTGGCGACCATGAGGCCCGAGCCGACCATGCCCAGCGCGTGGCCCCATTGGCCGCCCGCGCCGAGGATGGCGTGCAGCGGATCCCAGGGGCGCATGTTGACCGGCAGGCGGTAATAGGCCCAGCCGATGCCGATGGTCGCCCCGGCGGCGAGCACCGCCGACAGACCGAACGCCGGCCAGATCACCCCCGCGAGGCGAAGGCGGGCGCGGGGGCGATCGGGGCGCACGGTCACGGAAACCTCCTCGTCTCGTCGGGCGGACGACGCTCGGTCCACCCGTGAAACCCGCCGCTCAGATGATCAGGCAAGCGCCGATCGATCTTTTCGCGCGGGGCGACAAAGAGGCGCGGTCAGGCGGCGGCGCGCACCGGGACGGGGCGGCGGGGCGCGGGGATCAGGACGCGATCGCGGGCCATGAGTTGGTGATGCCAGACGATGAGGGCCTGCTCGATGCCGCGGGTCTCAGCGTCGATGCGCAGTCGCGCCGGCGCGCCGAGATGGCTCGGATCGGCGGCCTCGGCCAGTTGGCGCAGCCGCAGAAGGGCGTCTTCGGCGCGCATGAGGTGCAGGCGCTGGTGGGTCGCGCCGCGCACGGCCTGGCAGATCTGCGTCCACAGGGTGAAGGCTTCGTCGAAGAGCGGGCGACCGATCTGATCATTGGCCGTCGGGGTGGCCACCACCAGGTGGTCGAGCAGCCAATGGGCGAGGTCATGGCAGCGGGCGGCGAGGGCTTGAGCGTGCGGAGCCATCACGCCACCTCCGCCGAGGGCGCCGCGGTGGTGGCCAGCAGGCGGGCGAGAGGCACCAGGCACTCGTTCTGGAGCGCGGTCGCCTGGCGCCAGGCGTGGCCGCTGACATCGGGCACCA
>JAGQJJ010000538.1 GCA_020430675.1 Myxococcales bacterium | reverse complement strand
GCCCCCTGGCTGCCGCTGGCCATCGCGCCGCCCGCCGAGCTGCCCTGGGTGCATCCTCATCCCGTCGAGCGCGAGTGGTTGCTCGCCGATGGCGGGCTCTGGCGCGTGGACGACCGGGGCGAGGTCTCACTGCTGCTCGGCGGCCAGGTGCGGCAAGGCATCTACGCCGCTGACCCGAGCCAGATGGTGGCACTCGTCGAGCCCGAAGCACCCGGCGAGTTGGGGCCGGGCATCGAGGTCTGGGCCGGTCCGCCGGAAAGACTCGCGCCGCTGTTCACCCACCCGTGGCTTCGCACCGGCATGCTGGTCGTGACCGAGCCCCCGGCGGGCGATGGCTTTCGCGCTGATCGCGACGCTGATGGCATCGCGGACGACGCCGACCGCTGCCCGGACGCACCGGAGCTGATCTTGCCAGGGATCCCCCTTCCCAACGCCTCGAGTCTCTCGCTGGCCGAGCACGATGGGACGTTTCTGCTCGCGCGGGTCCTCCTGAGTCCGGTCGAGACACGGGCCAACGTGGAGGTAAGGGACCGCGACGGAACCTTGATCAGCCAGATCGATGGCCTGCCCGCCCCCAACGCGATCAACGGCAGCGCGATGCCAGCCATCTGGTATCGGGATCACTTCGAGGTGTGGATTCCCGTCAACGGCGGACCGCAGCAGCGTGTCGTGCTCACGCCCGATCACCAGCTGCCCCCCGGGGGTCCGATCCTGGTCGACCTGGTCGACCCGATACAGCGGCTGGCGGTGCACAGGCCGCCGCCGCTCGCCGACGACGTCCTCTACGGCGCATCCGCCGACTACGTCCGTCGGCTTGATGGCCTGCCACTGCACTCGGTGCAATTCCGCGACCGCCCCTACATGCTCGGCCTTGAGGCGTTTGGTGACGAACTGTTTGCGTTTGTCAGGCGCGGCTTTCAACGCATCTCGCTGCCTGACATGGCCATCAGCCCCGATGAAGGGCCATGGGGCCCCGCACCCGGCGGCTGGTCGACAGCCACCTCGCCCCAGGCCATCGGCATCGTGGGCGCCCGGGACAATAACGGCCAGACCGACTCGGCCTTCATGCTGATCGACGCAAACGGGCCACGGGTCACGGCAGCGGGCGCCTTCAACGACATGCGCCTGAGCTTGTTGCGCGTCGCGCTGGCCTGGGGTCCGGGCCGGTGGGGCACGGCGAGCGTGGTGGCGGGCGACAAGGTCCAGTTTCGCGACCTGACCGCTGACGGACAAGGGTTGGGCCCCAAGGTTGCGATCGGTCGCGATGCGTTCTTCAACGACTGCGGCGGCCACCCCTGCATCGCCATCGCGTGGCTGGGCGATCGCTACGTGGCCGCCTGGCGCGGTCGCGGCAGCACGCAACTCCGAATCGGGCGGTTCGACTGCGAGGGGCCACCCGATGAGTGAATCGCTCAGGCGCGGCCCACGCGCCCCTTTGGTTCAGCCGCTCGGGCGGTGAGAGAGTGCCTGAGCGAGCCTGGGTCGACACTGCGACATCGATGGTTGAGAGGACCCCATGTGTCAAAACCGCGCGCGTTTGGTGCCTTGCATGCTGCTCCTGGCGGCCGGCTGCGGCCAGCCTGCGTTCGAAAATCCGTGCGACCCGCAGGTCGTCGGTGCCTGTCCCGCCGAGGACGCCGCGGTGGGCGGCTTCGACAGCGCGCCGCTGCCGGATGCGGCGCCGCCGGTCGACCAGGGCGAGCGGCTCGACGTCGGTCCAGCCGATCTGGCTGTGCCGCCCGACATGGCCAGCGATCTGGGTGACACCGACGGCGATGGCGACGGCGTGGCCGACGCGAACGACAACTGCCCGATGGTCGCCAACCCCGAGCAGGCCGATGGCGACGGCGATGGCATCGGCGACGCTTGCGACCCGTGCACCGCACAGCCCGAGGTGATGGCATGTGATGGCACCGATGATGACTGCGATGGCGACGCCGAAGAGACCACCACCGTCGACCATTGCGGCGCCTGCGACGCGGCCTGCAGACTGGCCAACGCTCTGCCCGCCTGCGTCGACGAAGTCTGCGCGGTGGCGGGCTGCATGCCGGGATGGCTCGACCTCGATGGCATCGCCGAGAACGGCTGCGAGCGCCATTGCACGCCCGGCGAGGTCGAAGAAGATGGCACCGAGCGCCTGTGCAACGGCCTCGATGATGACTGCGACGGCGCGATTGACGAAGCGGCGGCGTGCCAGCAGCCGCGGGCCAACTTCTGCGCCTTGCGCGCCGGGCTGCCCGACCGGCTTTGCGAGGACTTCACGACATTCGCGCCCGTGTGGCAGGCGGGCAGCCTGTTCGCTGGTGACGGCGCCGATCAGCCCACCATCGATGCGCCCAAGACCTGGCGCCCCGCGGTCGGCGAGAGCTTCGGGGGACACCATCGCTTCCTCGGCGCCATGCCCGGGGGCATCGAGGTCAGCTTCAAGGTTCGGCTCGGCGCCAGCGCCGTCGGCGTCGGGGTCTACGCCGATGACCTCGACAACGCGACGCATTACCGCGTGCTGCTGTCGCCCGATGGCAGGGTGACGGTGCAGACGTCGCGCGTCGAGGCCTCGGCGGCGAGCCCCGTTGACCTGACCGCCGCCTCCCATCGGGTCTCGCTGGCCCGCATCGGCGACCGCCTTGAGGTGCGCGTCGATGGCGGCCCACCACTGCTGAACGTGGATCGCCAGGAACCCGAGAGCCCGGTCATGCGATGGCTGACGTTGCACGCCGAGAGCGCGGCCGTCGCCGACGCGCGCGGCGTGCTCGACGATCTGGTGGTGCGCACCGACGATGACGGCGATGGCCTCTTTGTGCCCGAAGACAACTGCCCCGCGGTGGCCAACCCCGACCAGATCGACCAGGACGGCAACGGCCGGGGGCTGGCCTGCGATGACATCGACGGTGATGGCATCGAAAACAGCCTCGACAACTGCCCCGCGGTGCAAAACCCGGGCGGCGAAGACGTCTGCGCCGGGCTCGGCGCGGTGGTGGTGGCTTTTGCCGATCGCATCGAGACTTTGACGCCGTGGTGGTTCGACCTGGCCACCGGTCTGCGCGGCCGCGTTGTCGATGACCAGCGCCTCGAAGTTCGGGGCGGCCGCGTCTTCGCCTGGCGCGATGGGGCCGAGATCGAGATCGGCCCCGGCACCGACGCGCAATGGGCGACGCCCGGCTGCCTGCTCTACCGCGATGACACCGGCGTCATCCGCCTGCTCGCCCCCGAGTGGGTGCGCGATGACCCGGCGGCCGGCCGTCCGGCGCTGGACGCCGCGCTGGCGCCCGACGCCGACACCGGCTACCGGGCGATGGCCGCCAGCAGCGAGGGCCGCGTGGCGGTCGTGCGACTGACCGATGGCATTGTCGCGGTGCACAACTACGAGGTGTTCAATGATTGCACCGCCGCGCCCGAACCCGAACCATGGCTGCCGCTGGCCATCGCGCCGCCCGCCGAGCTGCCCTTTGTGCATCCCCATCCCACCGAGCGCGAATGGCTGCTCGCCGACGGCGGCCTGTGGCGCGTCGACGGCGCGGGCGAGGTCTCGCTGGTGCTTGCCGGCCAGGTGCGGCAGGCGATCTATGCCGCCGACCCCCGCCAGTTGGTGGCGCTGGTCGAGCCCGAAGCGCCCGGCGCGCTGGGCCCGGGTATCGAGGTCTTGGTCGGCCCGCCCGACCACCTCGCGCCGGTCTTCACCCACCCCTGGCTGCGCACCGGCACGCTGGCTGCGGTCCTTCCACCCAATGGCTTTGCCACCGACCAGGACGCCGATGGCATCGCAGACATCGCTGATCGCTGCCCCGATGTGCCCGAGATGGTGCGGCCGCCCGTCGATCTGGGCGAGCACCTGTACCTGCAATTGGCGCTGGCCGCTCATGATGACTATTTCCTGCTGGCGCAGTCCGACCGCGTCCAGACGGGGCTCAGCGTCTGGGCCGCCGATGGC
>JAGQJJ010000053.1 GCA_020430675.1 Myxococcales bacterium | reverse complement strand
GGCGGCGGCGGGCGTCCGGCATCGACCGCGGCCGCGGACGCCATCGCGTCGACGGCCGGCAGCGGCTGGGCCGCCTGGCCCGCCAGCGCTTCGTCCACCGGATGGGGCGGCTTCGGCTTGCGGGCCAGAAACAGCAGGCCGATGCCCAGCGCGATGGCCATCAGCGTGCCCCACAGCATGGCGCGCCGATGGTCGGACGCCGTCGGCGCGATCGGCTCGATGGGCGGCGTCGGCTGCGCATAGGGCGGCAGCGGCGCGGGCGGCTCGGGCGCCGGGCGCGGGGGCGCAACGATCGGTGGCGCATCGGGGGTCGAAGCGCTGGCGTCGACCTCCGGCTCGGGATCCACCGGGGACGCGGGCGTGGGCTCGGTCGGCGGCGTCAGCAGGCGGCGGCGGGGCAGCGGATCGATGGTCGGCGGCGGCGGCGACTCCGGCGGCAAGGTGTCGACCTGCGCCATCGGGGGCAGCGCGTCGGGCATCGAGTCCGACAGCGACTGGTCGATCGAGCCGAACGGCGGCGGAATCCGAACGCCGTCCGAAAAATCAGGCCGCCGCGGCGCCTGGCGGGGCGGACTGAGCGGCGGCAAAAGCAAGGCCGGCGCCTGCACCGTATCGGCCGCGTCGTCTTCTTCGGCTGGGGGCGGCGGCCCCGAGACCGCTGCCGGCGCGTCGCTGTCGCCCGAGATGAAGATGTTGATCGGCGGCTCGACACGCCGCGACTCGCTGTCCTCGTCGCTCACATTCACGAGCGGCCCCGGCCCGCCGGTGACGCGGCCGGTCGGCCCACCGAAGATCAGGATCTCGATCTGTTCCAGCGCGGCGAGCGCGTCGGCGGCCGAGGGGTAACGATTGGCCGGATCGATGGCCATGCAGCGCTGAATGAAGGCGGTCAGCGGCGGCGGCACGCGCTCCTGGCGCCCGGTGCGCGTCACCTGCGGCCGCGGCCCGCGGCAATGCGCGGTGCCCATCTTGACCAGATCCATGCGCGGGATGGGCGGCCGACCGAGCAGCATCTCGGCCATGATCACCCCGAAAGCGTAGATGTCGGTCGAAGGAGACGTCTGCTGCGCGCGCCATTGCTCGGGCGCCATGTACTTGGGCGTGCCGAGCACGCCGCCCTGGCCCATCTGGGTGGTGTGGCCGCCCGAGCCTTGCAACGACGCGATGCCGAAGTCGAAGAGGCGCGCAAACCAGGGTTGCCGGCGACTCTCATCGATGAGCACGTTGCCCGGCTTGAGGTCGCGGTGCACGACGCCAAGCTGATGGGCAGAGGACAGGCCGCGCAGGATGTTGAGGCCCGTCAACACCGCCGCTTCGAGGCCGATGCCGCGCCCGTCCTCGAGGAACGACTTGAGCGTGCGCCCCGTGATCAGCTCCATCGCGATCCAGAGCACGCGGTCTTCGGCGTCTTCGCTGAGCGCCGCCTCGCCGTAGTCGAACAGGGTGACGATGTTCGGGTCGAGCAGCGCCGCCGCGGTGCGGGCCTCGCGCTGGAAGCGGCGGATGATCACGGGGTCGTGCACCGTGTCGACCATCAGCAGCTTGAGCGCGACGTCGCGGCCGAGCGCCTTCTGCTCGGCGCGATACACCGCGCCAAACGCGCCGGAGCCCAGATAACCGTTGACGGTGTAGGCGTCGCCGATCGTCACCCCGAGCAGGTGCCGTTTGGATCGCGGCGTGGCGTCGAGGTCGGCCCGGCGAACGCCGTGCACACCTCCGGTGAGGCCGTGATCAACCGGGCAGAGGGGGTCCGAGGGATCGAGGGACCGATTGCATTTTGGACAGATCAGCGTCGAGTCGTTCACTGCGCCCCGCCAAGCGCGCTCCGGGACTCACCGTAGCGGGCCCGAGGGACCGGACGCAAGAAACGGACAGGTGTCGAAAGGAAGATGACGCGGTCGGCTCAATCGCCCGGCCGCGTCTCGACGGTCAGTGGGTGGTCTGCTCGTGGCCGCACTTGTCGCACAGCCAGAAGAAGCCGCTCGGGCGGCTGGAGCGGACGAACTTCACGACCGACATCTTGGGGTTGTCGCACGACGGGCAGACCTTCGCCTTGCCGGCGTCACGATCGGCGCGGATGGCCAGCTTCGCAGCCTTCTTGCCAGCAGCCATGGCAGCTCTCCTCACTGGAAAAAGGAGCGCCGGCGGCAAGGGCCGGCGCAAAAGGGCGATGGAAGCTAGCAGAGTGCCCCGTGGGCGTCAAGCCTCTCCGCTGGTCCGCAGCATCGGATCGAGCATCGACGCGGCGAGCGCGCCGTCGGTCAGCGAGCGCAGGCCGGCGCGCACCCGGGCGTTGATGGCGGCGGCGGTGTCGAGCACCCGCACCTCGTCGACCAGCGCGCGGCAATCGGAGATGGCCAGGTCGCGGATCATCGACTTGATCAGCGGGATGCTGCTGGCGTTCATCGAGAACGAGCGCAGGCCCATGCCGAGCAGCACCGGCAACGCCAGCGGCTCGCCGGCCATCTCGCCGCACATGCTGACCTCGATGCCGGCGACGTTGGCCGCGTCGATGATATTGGTCAAGAACCGCAGCATCGCCGGGTGAAACGGGTCGTACAGGTCGGCGACGTGCCGGTTGCCGCGGTCGACGGCCAGCGTGTACTGCGCGAGGTCATTGGTGCCGATCGAGAAGAAGTCCACCTCGCGGGCGAGCAGATCGGCGATGACCACCGCCGCCGGCACCTCGATCATGATGCCAAACGGGATGTCGTCGGCCATCGCGTGGCCCTCGGCGGCCAGCTCGGCCCGGCACTCGGCGAGCAGGGCGCGCGCGGTGCGCACCTCTTCGAGCCGCGAGACGAGCGGCAGCATGATCTTGAGCCGCCCGAAGGCGCTGGCCCGCAGCAGCGCGCGCAGCTGCACCTTGAACAGCCCCGGCTGCGCGAGGCAGAGCCGGATGGCGCGCAGGCCCATGACCGGGTTCTCTTCGCCGCGCACCCGCACCGAGTCGGCGAGCTTGTCGCCGCCCAGATCGAGCGTGCGGATGATGGCGCCCTTGGCGCCACCATGCTCAACGACCGCCCGGTAATGGGTGAACTGCTCCTCTTCATCGGGCAGCGTCGGGCGGTTCATGTACAGGTACTCAGTGCGATACAGCCCCACGCCCTCAGCGCCGTGGTCGAGCACGATGCGCGCCTCTTCGGGCTGCTCGATATTGCCCAGCACCGTCACCTTCGCACCGTCGCGGGTTGAGGTCCCCTCGTGGCGCACCCGGTCGAGGCGGGCGCGCTGCGCGGTGTAGACCATCTGCTTGTGCTGGTAGAGCGCGATCTGGTCGGGCGGCGGGTTGACCAGCACCAGGCCCGAGGTGCCGTCGACGATCAGGGTATCGCCGCTGCCGATCTGGTCGGTGAGGTGGTCGACGGCGACGACGGCGGGAATCTCAAGCGAGCGCGCCATGATGGCGGTGTGGCTGGTGCGCCCGCCGGCCTCGGTGACAAAACCCAGCACCGCTGAGCGCATGAGGTGCGCGGTGTCGGCCGGCGACAGGTCATGGGCCACGATCACCGCGCCGTTGGCCGCGTCGCCCAGCGAGGTCACCTCGCTGCCGAGCAGGTTGCGCATGAGGCGATCGCCGACAAAGTCCACATCGGAGCGCCGCTCGCGGAAGTACTCGTCGTCGATGTTGTCGAAGATCTGCTTGATGCTGCGCAGCACCTTCTTCAGCGCCCACTCGGCGTTGATGCGCTGCTCGCGGATGATCTGGCGCGTGCCTTCGGTGAGCATCTCGTCGCGCAGCATGAGTTGGTGCGCGTCGAGGATGAGGTAATGCTCCTCGCCGACCTGGTGCAGCCGGCTCTTGATCTGCCGAATCTGGGCCTCCGACGCGATGAGGGCCGCGTCGAAGCGTTCGAACTCGGCTTCGATCTCGCCTTCCGACAAGTGATAGCGCGGAACCTTGACCTGCCGCCGGTCGATCAGATGCGCCCGACCGATGGCGTAGCCGGGCGAGACGCCCAGGCCGCGCAGGGTCTTTTCGCGCGTCGTCTCGTCGGGCTCGGTCATTCAGCCTCCCCGAACCGGTTGGCGATGACCTCGCCGATGGCGGCGAGCGCCTTGTCCTGATCGGTGCCGTCGCAGGTGACCGTCACCGTCGACCCCTTGGCGGCGGCCAGGGTCATCATGCCCAGGATGGACTTGCCATTGACCGCCTGGCCGTCCTTGGCGACAAAAACCTCGGACGAAAACTGGCTGGCGACCCGCACCAGAGTCGCCGAGGCGCGGGCGTGCAGACCCAGCTTGTTGACGATGGTGAACTGCCTGCTGATGCCTTTGGACATGGTTCGCCTCCGTCGCGTTCAGACCAGCGGAAACAGGGCGTTGAGGCCCAGCACCAGCGCCAGGCAGCCCAACGTGAAGCTGTAGAGCAGGATCGGCATCGCCATCTTTCGCTTGAGACACAAAAGGAAGATGACCGTCAGCACGACCAGCAGGAACGGTTCGAGCCCATCGCCGAGCGGCCAGCCGGTGCTGGCCGCGCGATCGGCAAACAGCGCGCCGGCGATGCCGAGGAAAAAGCCGGTGACGTAATGGCTGAGGTCGGCGAAGCGCACCAGCTCAAGCCGGGGCAGCCGCTCGATGATCTGTTCGCCGCGATGATAGCCGGCGAACAGGCCGTACGACCGGATGAACAGGTGGAACAGGTTGTAGAGCACCAAAAAGGCGATCGGCGCCCAGATGATGTCGCTGAGCACCCCGGCGATGGCCCACGCCGCGCCGAACGGGCGCAGGCTCGACCAGAAGAAGCTGTCGCCGATGGCCGCCATCGGGCCCATCAGGCATCGCTTGAACATCTGCACGCGATCGGGCGTGGAGCGGCCGGCGGCGACCTCTTCTTCAAACCGCACCGCCGCGCCGAGCAGCGCGCTGGCCATGTACGGGTGGCTGTTGAAGAACTCGAGGTGGCGCTTCATGGCCGCCTTGAGGTCTTCGCCCGAGTAGAGCCGCTTGAGCGCCGGCCACATGCACCACGCGAAGCCCACGTTCTGCATGCGCTCGAAGTTGGTCACCGCCAGGAAGAAGAAGCTGCGCCACAGCACGCGCAGCAGCGTTCCGGTGCCGACCGTCTTGATCGGCGCGGCCGAAGACGCGGTGGCCGCGATCATGACAGGCGCTCCTGCCCGAACAGGGCCACCACCGCGACAAACGCCGCGAAGGCCAGCGCCAGCCCCCGCCGCCGACGCACCAGCGAGAGGGCCACCGCGAGCCCCAGCGCCGGCAGCACGTAGCTGCCCACCACGCCCAACGCGACCAGCAGCGCGTCGCGCAGCAGCGGGCGCACCAGGGTCAGGATCATCAGACCGACCAGCGCGGCGACACCCACAACGACTGCGTTGGCCAGGAACATGCGCGCGAGCCCGAGCAGCACCAGATGCCCGAGCGCGTCGGGGTGACCCTCCTCAACCACGGCGTCGGCCCGTTTGGCGAGCGCCAGGTTGATCTGATCGAAGCGCACGTCGAGCCAGCGGCCGAGCAGCGCCAGCGGCGCGCCCAGCAGAATGGCCAGCGCGCAGATGGAGTGGTCGACCGGGCCCACATGGCGACCGAACATCAGCACCATGCCGGCGATGCTCAGCGAGGCCATCGTCTCGTTGGGCGGCACATTGGCGCCGAACAACACCGAAGACATCCACAGAAGCTGAAGCAACGCGCCCAGCCACAGCCCGGTCGCCGGATCGCCGAGCACCACCGCCAGCGCCGGCACCGCCACCAGGGGCTGGGCCAGCATCGCTTGGAAGGCACCTCGCCGTTCCATGCCCAGCACGCCCCCGAAGGCGGCGACCAGGCCCACGTCAGCGGCGATGGCCAGCGGATCCACTCAGCGACCCTCCAACGCCCGCTTCAAATCAGCCGGCGCCTCGCTCGGCAGACTGCGCACTTCGATCTGCATGCCGCGGCTGGCGAGCTGCCGCAGCAGGCCCAGGTCGGTCTCGGCCAGATGAACCGCGGGCGTGATGGTCACCGCGCCCGACGTGTGGTGCACGTTGCCGATATTGAGCATCGCAAACGGATGGCCCGCGGCAAAAAGGCGCGCTGCGTCGGTCACCGTCTCAAGCAGCACCAGCGTGCTCGCGTAGCCGTACTTGCGCGCGTTGAGCCACTCGGCGGCCGCTTCGATCGGCAGCGCGTCGAACGCCAGCCCCTCGGGGATGACCATGCGAAACAGGGTCATCTGCATGGCGTTGGCCGGCACGGTATCGCTGGCGATCAAGATGCGCTGCAGGCGCAGATGCGGCATCCAGGTGGCGATGATCTGGCCGTGCACCAGCCGGTTGTCGACGCGGTAGAACGGGTTCACGACGCTTTGCCCCGCATCAGCTCGCCGGCGACGAGGATATTGTCTCGACCGTGGGTGCGGGCGGCGGCGGCGACCTCGGCCAGCGGGCCCTTTCGAGCGGTGTACAGCTTCAGCAGCATGGGCAGGTTCACCCCGGTCACCACCTCCAGCTTGTCGCTGAGCAGCGAGAGGCTGAGGTTCGAGGGGGTGCCTCCGAACATGTCACACAACAGCACGACCCCATCCCCGATGTCCACCTCGTCGATGGCGGCGCGGATGCGCTCCAGCACGCGCTCGGGCCCGTCCTCGCGCTGCACGCCGACCGCGCGCGCCGCGGGCAGCTCGCCGACGATCATCTCGGTCGTCGCGAGCAGAGCCTGGGCCAGATCGGCGTGAGTACAGATGACGATGCCGATCATGACGGCTCCTTGTGAATGTCGCGATGGCGCAGCTTGGGGGCGTTGGCGTGCGTCTGCAGATGCGCGTGCAGCCGCTCGGCGATGGCGACCGAGCGGTGGCGGCCGCCGGTGCAGCCGACGGCGATGGTCAGGTGGCTCTTGCCCTCATGCTCGTAGGCCGGCAGCACGTCATCGAGCAGCGGGATGAGCCGTTCGAGGAAGCGCCGCGTCGTCGGGTGCTCCAGCACAAACGCGGCCACGTCGGGATGACTGCCCGACAGCGGCCGCAGCACCGGGTCGAAGTGCGGGTTCTTCAAGAAGCGCACGTCCCAGACGATGTCGGCCTCGGCCGGCACCCCATGGCGAAAACCGAAGCTCATCACCGTGATTGCCATGCCGCGCGGGCGCCCGCCGGTGGCGAAGCCCTGCACCTGCCGCTTGCACTCGTGCACGTTCAGGTCGGACGTGTCGAGCAGCATGCGCGCGCGCTCGCGGAACGGGTGCATCACCAACCGCTCGGTGCGGATGGCGTCGGGGATGGGCAGCCCGTCACGGCCGAGCGGATGCGGCCGACGCGAGACGCTGAAACGGCGCAGCAAGGTCGCGTCGCTGGCTTCGAGGAAGAGGATGTCGATCGCCAGCCCGTTGTCGCTCAGGCCATCGAGCAGCGCCAGCGTGCCTTCAACGTCCTGCACATTGCGCGCGTCGAGCCCCATCGCCAGGCGACGAAAGCCAGACGCCTGCCGGGCCAGGTCGATCAGCTTGGGCAGCAGGGGCGGCGGCAGGTTGTCGACGCAGAAGAAGCCCAGATCCTCGAGCGCGTGAATCGCCGTCGAGATGCCCGAGCCGCTCAGGCCGGTGATCACCAGCAGCTTCAGCTCGCCCTCGCCGGCTGGCGTGCTCATGTGCCGTTCCCCGAAGCGTTGGGATCGTCGTCGCCGCCGCCGATATGCCGCTCCAGACGCTCGGCAAACGCGCGCGCCGAGTGCGTGCCCTGCACTTTGAGCAGCCGGTTGCGGGCGGCGATCTCGATGACCAGAGCCAACGAGCGCCCCGGGCGCACGGGCAACGTCACATGGGGCACCGAGACCCCGGCCAGCGCCACATGCCGCTCGTCGAGCCCCAGGCGGTCGTAGTCGATCGAGTCGTTCCAATCGACCAGCTCGGCCACCAGCTCGACGCGCTTCTGCTCGCGCACGGCGGCCACGCCGAACAGATCCTTGATGTTGATGATGCCGAGCCCGCGAATCTCCATCAGGTGGCGGGTCAGCTCAGGGCTGGTGCCCTCGACATGGTCCTCGTCGAGCGCGCGCAGCACCACCAGGTCATCGGCGACCAGGCGGTGGCCACGCGCGACCAGTTCCAGGCCGACCTCGCTCTTTCCGATGCCGCTCTTTCCGGTCAAGAGCACGCCCACGCCGTGCACGTCGACCAGCACCGCGTGGCGCGTCTCGTGCGGCGCAAAAAACTGCGCCAGCGCCGCGTTGACGCGCTCGGTCGCTTCGGTCGACTCGAGCCCGGTGCACAAGAGCCCGCAGCCGGCCTGATCGCAGAGCTCGATCAGCGTCGGCTCGGGCGGGCGCCCGGCGGTCACCACCAGCGCCGGAAAATCGAGCGCCACCAGCGAGGCGAGGTGCGCCTGCCGCGGCCCCGGCGCGAGCTTGTCGAGGAAGCCCGCCTCCGAGCGGCCCATGAGCTGGATCCGGTCGTGCACGACGTGTTCGGTATGCCCGCTGAGCGCCAGCCCCACGCGCTGCACCGTGCGATGGCCGACGACGCGAGACAGGGCCCGCAGCCCGCCGCCGACCAGTTCGAAGTCGTCGGCGCGGAGGATGCTCAAAAGCTCGCCCACCGTCACCGACGGCATGGGGGCCCCCTCCGGGTCAGAGCTTCGCGTCCTCGTCGATGAGGATGCGATACATCGCCTCGGCATCCTTCGCGTCGAGCAGCGCCTGCCGCACGCGCGGCTCCTTGAGCAGCCGCGACACCCGCGCGAGGGCCTTGAGGTGCAGCCCATGCTCCGCTTCGGGCACGAGCAGCGTGAAGAAGAGATTCGTCGGCAGGCCATCAAGGCTCTGAAAATCGACGCCGGTCACGCTGCGACCCACGCAGGCGACCACCCGGCTGACCGCCGGCGTGCGCCCGTGCGGGATGGCCACCCCGTCACCGATGCCGGTGCTCTGCAGCTTCTCGCGCCGCAGCAGCGTCTCCACGAGCAGGTTCGGGTCGAGATCGGCGTCAATGCGCAGAATCAGGCCCACCAACTCGCGCAGAACCCCTTGTTTGTTCGACGCCCCCAGGTCGGCGTCGATGGCTTTTTCGTCGAGAAACTCAGAGATGCGCATCGCGGAGTCGCGTCCTCGGGCGATTGGGCTTCAGAAAAGGCGCCGCCGCTTGGAGCTGGGCAGAATGCCCATCGCCTCGCGGTATTTGGCCACCGTACGGCGGGCGATCTTCACCCCGTCGTCCTTGAGCAGGTCCACCAACTTCTGGTCGCTATGCGGCCGCTTTGGATCTTCAACGGCGATGAGCGCCTTGATCTTGCTCTTGACCGCCTCGCTCGCGAGGTCGCCGTCATCGCCTTGAATGGACGAGTTGAAGAAGTACTTCAGCTCGTAGATGCCTTGGGGGGTGTGCACATACTTGTTGGTCGTCACCCGGCTGACGGTCGACTCGTGCATGCCGATGTCTTCCGCCACATCGCGCAGGATGAGCGGCTTGAGGTGCTCGACGCCCTTCTCGAAGAAGGCCCCCTGGAACTTGATGATGCTCTCGGTGACCTTGACGATGGTCTTCTGCCGCTGCTGGATGCTGCGGATCAGCCAGGCCGCCGAGTTGAGCTTCTCGGTGACGTACTTCTTGGTCTCCGAGGTCTCCGCCTGCTTGAGCGCGTTGCGGTAGAAGGCCGAGATGCGCAGGCGGGGCATGCCGTCTTCGTTGAGCATCGCGCGGTAGACGCCCTCGTCATCCTTCTTGATGTAGATGTCGGGGGTGATATAGCGCGGCGCTTCGCCGGTATACGGGCGCCCGGGCCGGGGTTCGAGCTGGCTGATGAGGCGCGCGGCCTCGATCACCTCTTCGAGCTCCAGGTCCATCTCGCGGGCGATGGCGTGGTAGTTCTTCTTTTCGAGGTTGTCGAGGTGCTCGCGGATGATGTCCTCGACGATCGCGCCCAGCTCCAGAAAGCGCGCCTGAATCAGCAGGCACTCGGCCAACGAGCGCGCGCCGACGCCGGGCGGGTCGAAGACCTGGATCATCTCCAGCACCTCTTCGACATACTCGCGGTCGTTGCCGAGTTCTTCGGCCAGCACCGTCAGGTCAACGCCCTTCAGGTAGCCGTCATCGTCGATATTGCCGATCAGCGCACCGGCGACCCGCTCCTCCTGCTCGGTGAAGTCAGAGACCTGCAGCTGCCACATCAGGTGGTCGAACAGTGTGGTCTCGCGGGTGAGCGTCGCTTCGTAGCTCGGCAGCTCATCATCGCGCAGGCGCTGCGGCCCGGTGCCGGGCATGGGCGCGGTGTAGTTCTCGAAGTAGGCTTCCCAGTCGATCTGCTGCTGTGACGGGTCGGCTTCCGAGTCGCCGCGCACATCGGTCGTCTTCTCTTGGTCTTCGCGGCGGCGCAGCTCTTCGACGGTGTCGACCTTCACCTCCGAGGCGGCGATCTCGGACTGCTCCTCCAGCAGCGGATTTTCGAGCAGCTCCTCGCGGACCGCGTCGATCAGATCCGTTCGCGAAAGCTGGAGCAGCTTGATGGCCTGTTGCAGCTGGGGTGTCATCACCAGCTGCTGGCTCATCTTCAGCTCGAGTCGGAGATCCAGCCCCATCGTGCTCTCAGCTTTCGTCGCGCTGCGGTGGGCGCGGCCAGTCGAGTTCGGAGGACCGGCGGTCCGCAGACCGCGTGGAGAACCCCTCCCCCAGATATCGGGCACGCACCTCAGCATCGGCGGCGACCGCCCCCGCGGTGCCCGCGCGAAGCAGCGTACCGTCGGCCAGTATATAGATGCGGTCACACACCTCCAAGGCTTGCCGAACGTCGTGGTCCGTCAGAAGCACGCCGACCCCGCGCGGGGTGAGCGCGCGCAGGTGAGCGGCCACGCCGGCGGCCGAGCGGGGGTCGAGCCCGGCGAACGGCTCATCGACGAGCAGCACCTTGGGCGCGGCGGCCAGGGCGCGCACGATCTCGACCCGGCGACGTTCGCCGCCGCTCAGCGTGGCGCCTTTTGCAGCCGAGAGCGCGCCCAGACCGAACTCGTCGAGCATTGCCGCGCGCCGGGCCCTGCGTTCATCGGCGGGCAGGTGGCGCAGGGCGACTTCGATGTTCGCCGCGACGGTCAAGCGTCGAAAGAGGGTCGACTGTTGCGGCAGATACCCCAGCCCGGCGCGGGCGCGGCGCCAGAGCGGCCAGCGCGTCACGTCGACGTCGTCGAGGCGCACCTCGCCAGCGTGCGGGCGCAGCAGGCCGGCGATCAGGCGAAACGCGGTGGTCTTGCCGGCGCCGTTGGGTCCGAGCAGGCCGACCACCTCGCCCGGCTCGACGTGCAGCGAGAGGTCGTGCAGGGCGGTGAAGCGGCCGAAGCGGCGACAGAGCCCGACCGCTTGCAGGCCGCCGCTCAAGGCGCCTGCAAGCGCGCGTCGAGGCGCGGGGCGCGCAGGCGACCGCGGGCCTGCTCGACGACCAGCTTGCCGGCGTCGGGCCAGAAGACGATGCGCGCGCCTTCGAGGCGGTCTTCGCCGCGCACCACGACGGGGTGTTCGGTCAGCTCCAGCGTGCCCGCCTCGCGGCGCCACGCAGCGCGGCCGGCGCTGGCCGTCCAGCCCTCGGCGGTGACCTTGACTCCGCCCTCGGCGTCGAGCGCGGTCAACGCGCCGCCCTCGGCGTAATGGGCCACCAATCGGTCGCAGCGCAGCGTCAGCGCGCCTTGAACGGCCTGCACCTCGCCCTCGAAGCGCACCACGCCGGTCTTGCGGTCGTACTCGACGCGCGCCGCCTGCACATCGAGCGGCGCGTCATCGGCGCCCACGAGCAGCCAGGCGAGCGCAAACAGCAGCAGGAAGGCGGGCAAACGCATCGCGGCACAGTAACGCGGGCGGGGGTGCAGGTCATCCATCGCGCCAGCGATCGTGCAGCCAGACCCAGGCCGTCGGCGTCGCCCGCACCAGCGCTTCGAGGCGCGCGGTCGCCGCGGCCAGCGCGTTGTCAGCCGGCAAGGGCTCGACGTGCACGCGATGATCGCCGTTGGCCTCGCGCTGCGACCAGATGAGCAGCGGTGCGGCGGCGGTCATCGCCTGCAAGCGCTCAAAAGTGCGCGGTGTGGGCGCCGGGCGGCCCAGAAAAGGCAGGGCGAGGCCGCGCTCGCCCG
>JAGQJJ010000537.1 GCA_020430675.1 Myxococcales bacterium | reverse complement strand
ACCGCTGCGAGGTCTACTGCAACCGCATGGAGCAGAACTGCCCCGACAGCTGGGCCGATCGCGACACCTGCATGCAGTTCTGCGCCGAGATGCCCGACGACGCGCCCCAGGGTTCGGTTGAGGGTGACAGCGTGCAGTGCCGCATCTACCACGCAAGCGTGCCGGCGGCCGCCGATCCGGCCCTGCACTGCCCCCACGCGGCGCTCAGCGGCGCCGGGGTCTGCGGCAGCGGCTGCGACGTCTACTGCCGCAATGTGATGGACCACTGCACCGAAGAGCTGGCGATCTATCCGAGCATGGACGCCTGCATGGCCGCCTGCGGGGCCATGCCGAACGACGGCGAGGACGGCGCGACCGAGGGCAACTCGGTGCAGTGCCGTCTGTACCACTCGAGCTTCCCGGCCGAGGAGTCGCCGGCGGTGCACTGCCCGCACGCCAGCATCAACGGCGGCGGCGTCTGCGGCGATGCCTGCGATGCCTACTGCGACCAGCTCGAAGCGCATTGCGTCGGCAACAACGCGCAGTACCCGTCGCGCCAGGCGTGCCGCGCCGGCTGCATCGAGCTTTCGCGCGATGGGGACTTCAACGCGGTCGACGGCGACAGCGTCCAGTGCCGTGCCTATCACGCGAGCTTCCCGGCGGCGTCCGACGCCGCCTTGCACTGCCCGCACGCGGGCTATGACGGCGGCGGGGTCTGCGTCGACCCCCGCTGATCCAGCCGGCGCGGCGAGGGGACGCGCGCGCCGAAAGAACGTGGAGAATCTTGGGAAGAGCTCGCGCCATGCGAGCACGGAGGTGGGGAATGCAGCGAAGTCTGCACAGAACGCTGATGGTGTTGCTCGCAGCTGGCGGGCTCATCTTCGGCGGCTGCGAAGGCGCCACGGGCCCAGCCGGGCCTGCCGGCGATGCCGGGCCTGCCGGTCCCACGGGGCCGGAAGGGCCCACGGGGCCAGAGGGGCCTGAGGGGCCACAGGGGCCCCAAGGCGAACAAGGCGAACAGGGTGAGCAGGGCGAGCAGGGTGATCCCGGCTTGTCGGGCGAGCCCGGCATGGACGGCGAGGATGGCGAGCAGGGGCCCGCCGGCCCGCCGGGTGAGCAGGGCGATCCGGGCGATCCAGGCGATCCCGGCCCGGCCGGCCCACCGGGTGAGCAGGGCGAGCCAGGCGACCCCGGCGCACCGGGCGATCCGGGCGCGCCCGGCCAGGACGGGGAAGACGGCCAGCCCGGTCAGGACGGCGCCGACGGTCGCACCAGCCTGGTGCGCACCACCCAGATCGGCCCCGGCGAGGACTGCCCCAACGGCGGCGTCGCGGTCGAGACCGGCATCGACGACAACGGCGACGGCACGCTCGGCGACGACGAGGTCGACGACGTGGCGTTCGTCTGCAACGGCAACGGCCCGGCGGCGGTGGGCGACCGCGTCATCCGCAACCAGGATGACGTCGACGCACTCGCTGGCGTGGCGCGCATCGAGGGTGATCTGCGGGTGATCAACAGCGATGTGGTCGATCTCCTGCTGCCCGGCATCACCGCGGTGACCGGCAACGTCGAGATCTCGGACAACATCGACCTCTTGACCATCGACCTGAGCAGCCTGAGCAGCGTGGGCGGTGGCGTCGACGTGGATCACAACCCGGCGGTCACCGACATCGACCTGCAATCGCTGTCGGACGTCGGCGGCCACCTGTACGTCGGCGACAACCCGAACGTCGACACGGTCGATCTGGCCGGCGTCAACCGCGTCTCCGGCGCGTTCATCGTCAGCACGGGCTCGGCGGGCGACATCGTCCTCGATGGCCTGCCCGACTTCGTGGGCGGCGACGCCTATATCGGTGACAACGCCGGCCTGCGGGCCCTGGTCCTGCGCGACGGCTTCGTCGGCGGCGACCTGACCGTGAACGGCAACTCGAACCTGGCGGCGCTCGGCGTCGATGGCCGGCTCTTTGTCGCCTTCGACTCGTACGTGACCAATAACGCTGCCCTCGCGGAAGGCGACGCGATCGACTTCCTTCTCAGTCTGTTCGCCGCGGGCGACCTCCTGATCGAGGGGAATGCGCCTTGAACCTGCTCAATCTTGATGGCCGCCGGCATGCGGCCCGCGGGAGTCTGTCCATGCATCGCTCGACCCTGCGCCTGCTCGGCGCGCTCGCCGTCGTCTCGCTCGCGCCCCAGGCCATGGCGTCGAGCCATCGCGAGGCGCCCCTGATCACCGAAGACCCGACCGCCGACTCGACCGACGTCTATGCGTTTGTCAGCCCTGACGGTCCCGACCCCGGCAACGGCGCCCGGGTCACCCTGATCGCCAACTACATCCCGTTCCAGGAGCCGGCCGGCGGACCGAACTACTTCAAGTTCTCCGACTCGGTGCTCTACGAGATCAAGGTCGACAACACCGGCGACGCCATCGAGGACATCGTCTTCCAGTTCCGCTTCCACACCGAGGTGGGCAATGGCGGCACGTTCCTCTACAACACGGGCCCGATCGACGGCGTCGACTCGGCCAACCTGAACGTCAAGCAGTACTACACGCTGACCCGCATCGACCGCGACCAGGATGGCAATACCCGGCGGCAGGTGTTGGGGCAGAACCTGCTGACCGCGCCGGCGCGCATCGGGCCGCGCTCGAACCCGAACTACCCCGCCGTCGCCGCCCAGGCGGTGCACACGCTGGGCCCGGTCAAGGTCTTCGTCGGCCCGCGCGACGAGGGCTTCTACCTCGACATCAACGCCATCTTCGACCTGCTCAACGTCGATCGCGCCGCCGGGCTGGGCAACAACAACGCGGTCGATGGCACGGCCGGCTTCAACGTGTCGACCCTGGCCATCGAGATGCCGGTGACGATGCTGACCTCGGACGGCGGCGAGCCCATCTTCAACGTCCAGGATCTGGGCGGCCCGACCGCGGTCATCGGCGTGTGGACCACCGCCAGCCGCCGCAAGCACCGCGCGCTGCGCCGCTACGAGAACCCGCGGGACTTCGGGCCCTGGATTCAGGTCTCGCGTCTGGGCCTGCCCCTCATCAACGAGGTGGTGGTGCCGCTGGAGTTCAAGGACCAGTTCAACCGGACCCACCCGGCCGACGACCTCGGCAACATCGCCGGCTACGTCGTCGACCCCGAGCTGGCCTTCCTGCTCAACGCGGTGCATGGCATCGAGGTGCCGTCGGTGCCGCGGCTCGACATGGTCGAGGTCATCCGCTTCCTGCCGGGCATCGCCACCAGCCGCGATGACCTGCAGCCGGCCGACCTGCTGCGCCTGAACGTCTCGCTTGGGCCCACGCGGCAGAACCCGGACCCGGGCGGCGCCATCGCGGGCGACTTCGCCGGCTTCCCCAACGGGCGCCGCGTGATGGACGACACCGTCGACATCCTCGAGCGCGTGGTCGGCGGCGGCGTGCTCTCGGCCGAGCCTACCGCGGCCGGCGGCGCGTTTGGCGAGCTGTTCCCCAACAACGCCCTCAACGACGGCGTGAATGGCAACGACGTGCCCTACATGAACACCTTCCCCTACCTCGGCCAGCCGCACGAAGGCTTCGTGCACCGCCACGACGACCCGCCGCCTCCTCCTTGAGCGGTCTCGTTCGATGCGCACGCCTGCCTGGCTGATCGGCGTGGCGCTGCTCTGCGGCTGCCGCGCCGAGCCGACCTCCCCTCCCCCGCCCGCACCGGCACCGGCGGCTCCCGTGGCCGCCGCGTCTGAGACCTCGACCGCGTTGCTGCCGCTTGCCGGTGACGACGCCGCCAGCCGCGAAGTGCGGGCGCGGCAGGCGGCGGTTGAGAAGCTGCCCACCCGCGCCGATAGCTGGGTCGAGCTGGGCCGCGCCCTGGCCATGGAGCCCCGCCTGCTCCTGCTGGACGAGCCCGCCGCCGGCCTGAACCAGGAAGAGAGCGAGGACATGGCCCGCTACATCCTGGACTTGAAGGAAGAGC
>JAGQJJ010000536.1 GCA_020430675.1 Myxococcales bacterium | reverse complement strand
TTCGCCGGGCCGCACCAGGTTGAAGGCCAACGTGGCGCCGTCAGGCGAGAAGGTCGGCGCGCTGGCGCGGCCTTCGACCGGCAGCAGCGCCAGGGTGCCGGCCTCGATGTCCAGCACCGCGAGGCCGCTGCCTCCGTCGGGGTGGGCCCGCGTGAAGACCGCGCGCTTGCCATCGGGCGCCATCTCCATCCACTGCAATGACTCCCCCTCGGCGGTGGTGTAGACCACCTGCGGCGCGCCGCCCGGAAGCGGCACCCGCCAGACCGTCTGGCGCTCGGCCGCAAAACGCGCGGGGTGCGTCGGCCCTGCCGCCTCCTCTGCCGCTTCCTTTGCCGCCTCTTCGGCCTTCTCGGCGGCCTCGTCGGTGTCGCCGTCCGCGTCCTCTTCGGGGGGCTGGGCCACTTCCGCTTCGGTGGGCGTATGCACCACCAGAAGGTGGTCGGCGTCGATCCAGCCGAAGCCGTCAAAGCCGACGCCCTCGGGCGGCGCCTCGAAGCGCGTCTTGCCTTCCGCGTCAAGCACCAGCAGGCCCGACGGGCACCTTCGGCACGTCGAGGCGAACACCGCGACCCCAGCGCCGCCCGGCGCGGGCCGGGGCGTCGAGAAGCGCAGCGCCGGATCGACGCGCAGCCGCCGGGCCTTTTCGCCGCCCACCGACAGGTTGATGGCGCGGGCCCAGCCGAAGATGTCTTCGACAAACGCCACCGCCGCCCCATCGGGTGAGACCTGCGGGTAGCCGTAGATGTTGTAGCCGCTGAACACCACCTTGGGCGCGGCCTCGCTGGCGCCGCGCCACTCGACTGTCTCCAGCTCATCGAGCGAGCTCAGCTTCAGCGTGCGCGGCGAGACGAAGAGGCGCGCCGTCTCGGTCTTCACACAGACCCCCGCCGGCCCCGCGCCGCACAGCGCGTCATCGGCCGAGGTGGGCCCGTGATACGAGACCGGCACCGGCCCCTTCTCGTCGGCCAGGCGGCGCTTTTCGTAGGCCGCGTAAGCCTTTGCCGCGGTCTCCAGCTCGCGGGCCTGGGCGACGATGAACCGCTGCGCGGGCTGCAAGGCCGCCACCGCCCGCGCGTCGCCGCCGAGCAAAGCCGCCAGCTCGCGGTGATGCAGCAGGCGCGGCAGCGCTTCACTGACCACCTGCAGCGCCAGCGATCCCTCGGCCAGCACCTTCAGCGCCCGCTCTTCGGTCGGCGCGCCCGACCAGCCCCAGACGCGGGCCTTCTCGCCCGTGGCGTCGTCGACGTGCAGCACCTCGATCTCACCCTCGGCGCGCAGCTCGCGATAGCCCTCGCCGATGGGATGCTCGATGAACTCGGGTTTGATGCGCCCGGTGATGACGTAGCCAGCGCCCAGCTTGCGCGCCGCGGCGCGCGCATCGCCGCCCGCGCCATCGAGCGCCGCCAGCACCTCGGGGTCGCCGGGTCGCACGGGCTGCAGGCCGAGCGAGGCCAGGGCCTCGTTCACCTCATCGGCCAGACGGGCCGCTGGCATCGAGCCTTCGAACCAATGGCCCTTGAGGTCGATCGCCACCAGCACGCGCGTCGGATCGGTGCTGCGCCAGGCGCGCCAGCCCAGATAACCCGCGCCGGCCAGCGCCAGGACGACGATGACCAGAGGCAGCGCCAGCGAACGGCGCGGCGGGCGGATGTCAGCTTCGAGGTCTTCGGGGCGGATCATGGGGCCGTCATACCATGCCCAGGTCGACGGATCGCCGGTCGCTCGCGCCCTCGCGGCGCGGTCCGACGAAAAAAATCATCGCCGATCACATTTTGTCGATCGCCCATGGACTGACCCGTCGATCGGGCAGTGGGAGGGGTCAGGCCATCTCGGCGGATCCGTCGTCCCACTCGAACAAGGAGACGCGAGATGCGCGTGATGGTGATTGTCAAGGCCACCCCGAACTCAGAAGCCGGCGCCCCCCCGACCCCAGAGCTGCTGCAAGCGATGGGCGACTATAACGAGCAGCTGGTCAAGGCCGGCATCATGCAGGCCGGCGAAGGTCTGCACCCGAGCGCCAAAGGCAAGCGAATGCACTTCACCGGCGGCCGACGCCTCATCCTCGACGGCCCGTTCATCGAGACCAAGGAGCTGATCGCCGGCTACTGGCTGTGGAACGTGAAGTCGATGGACGAAGCCATGCAGTGGCTGGAGAAGTGCCCCGACCCCATGCCGGGCGAAGAGTCGATCATCGAGGTGCGGCCGATCATGGAGGCCGAGGACTTCGGCGAAGAGTTCACCGAAGCCATGCGCGCCCAGGAGGAGCGCCTGCGCGCCGAGATGGCCGCCCGCCAGGGCGGCTGACCAGACCGCGGGACCAAGGGCCGGCCCCAAGGTTCCGTGAGCCCCGCCCCCCGTCGATCAGAATCCGCCACCATCGGGCCGAGGCCCTGGCCGGGTCCATCGGCCCTCAGGACGCGGTCGATTCTTTGATCGACCAGCTTGCGTGTGCTGCCTACCCACCGCGCACCATCAGCAGCAGCGCGCCGATGGCCACCTCGCCCAGCGCAAACACCACCATCAGCGGATGCGCGCCGCGCTCGATGACGGCCGAGATCACCCGACCGCCCGCCATGCCAAACAGGGCCAGCGCCAACGTAAGGCAGACGCCCTCGCGCAGCGCCGGCGCGTCGGCGGCCCACAGCAGGAGCCCGCCCATGCACACGCCAAAGCCGCCGTAGACCGCGCGCACCTCGCTGATGCCGCGCCGGGGCGAAGCGACATAGCCGACAAACTGCGCGAAGCGGACCGGCGCCAGCAGCGCGGCGATGCCCATCGCCAGGAAGGCGCCCGCCGCCACGAAGAGGCCGAGGCTTTGCATGCCCCGAGCATGGCCCGCCGGTGACAATGCCGCAAGCGCCCGCGCGGTTGCGCTCAGCGCCGTCGTCTGCGATATACAGCGGCGGACCGTCGGCGCATGTCGGCGCCGCTGCTCTTGAGGATGATCGCCCGATGGCCAGCGAGCCGGCTCTGCTCATCGAAGATCTGGTCAAGACGTTCGACCTGGGCTTCCTGGGCGCGTTGCCCGGCTTCGGCGGCCTCGCCGCCCGCCTCCAGATCAAGGGATTGGCCCATCGCGTCGAAGCAGTGCGGGGCATCTCGCTGCGGGTCGAGTCGGGCGAGATCTTCGGCTTTCTCGGCCCCAACGGCGCGGGCAAGACCACCACCATCAAGATGTTGATGGGGCTCATCCACCCCACCGCGGGTCAGGCCCGCCTGCTCGGCCATCCGCTCGGCCACCGCGCCGCGCGTGCGCGCCTGGGCTTTCTGCCCGAGCACCCCTACTTTTACGAGCACCTCAAGCCCGCGGAGTTCCTCGATTTCTACGCGCGGCTCTTCCGCCTGACCGCCAGCGAGCGCAAGGCGCGCATCGCGCGGCTCATCGACCGTGTGGGCCTCGGCTATGCGGCCAATCGCCCGCTGCGCAAGTTCTCGAAGGGCATGATCCAGCGCATCGGCATCGCCCAGGCGCTGATCAACGACCCCGATCTGGTGGTGCTCGACGAGCCGATGAGCGGCCTCGATCCCATGGGCCGCAAGGACGTGCGCGACATCATCTTCGAGCTCAAGGAGCACGGGAAGACGGTCTTTTTCAGCAGCCATATCCTGCAAGACGTCGAGATGATCTGCGACCGCGTGGCCATCGTGGTCGCCGGCCGGTTGCGCAGCCTGGGCACGATCGACGCGCTGCTCGAAGCGCCCACGCATCGAGTCGAGGTCGTCGGCGGCCACCTCGACGACGCCGCGGTCGAACGCCTGAGCGGCCGTGCTGAGGCCACGCGCTCGGTGGGCGGGCAATGGCGCTTCACGCTGGGCAATGAAGACGTGGTCGGCGACTTCGCCCGGGCGCTGCTCGACGAGGGAGGCCGCCTGGTCAGCCTCGCGCCGCAGCGCATGTCGCTCGAAGAGCTGTTTGTGGCCGAGGCCCAGCGCG
>JAGQJJ010000535.1 GCA_020430675.1 Myxococcales bacterium | reverse complement strand
GACCGGATCATACGAAGTGAGCATCTGCATCGGGCACCTCCGCGGCGCCACTCTGCCATCGCCGCCGGGCCCCATCAACCGGGCGCGCTCACTTGTCCTTCGCCGAATCGGTGGCCTTCTCGATGGCCTCGCCCGCGCGGCTGAACCACGAACGCACCGCGCCCTCGGCTTCTTTGGCCGTCTTGGTCGCCTTGTCGCCCGCCGCGTCGATCGATTTGCCGGCCTCGGCCGCCGCCGCTTTGATCTGCACTTCGGCTTTGGCCGCCGCGCCCTCGATGTCGTCGCCCACCTTCTCGGCCGCCGCGGCCACATCGGCCGCTGCGCTCTTCGCCGCCGCCTTGGCCTCAACCGCCGCCCCCTCGGCGCCCGCCTCTACCCGCCTGGCCGCCGCGGCCACATCGGCCGCCGCTTTGTCGAGCGCCTTGGCCGCCGCACCGGCATCCGCGCCCGCCGGGGGCTCGGCCCCGGCCGCGCCCACGCCGAGCAAGAGCGCCAGCAACCCCCCACTCATCGCGCCGTTCATGCTCATCTCATCTCTCCGCGCATAACGCTCGCCGCGTCACTCTGCCACCGCGGGTCGGGCCCATCAACCGCGCGCTCGCGCCGGCAGTAACTCACCGCTGATATACTTTCGGCCGCGCGCCCAGATCGAACGTGACTGCGCGCCCCGGGCCTGCTATCAAACGGCGACCCCAAGCGACGCGCAGGAGGCCTGACTTGCAAGCGCACAAGTCGCGCGAACTGGCCCTCACCGCCGCCCTGGCCGCATTGGTCATGGCGCTGCCGGCAAGGGCCGACGACGCGCGCTTCAACTTCGGCGGCTACGGGCGCGTGGGCTTCTCGTACGACGGCGAGGGCGGGCAGTGCCACCGCAGCCAGGTGGTGCCCTTCGGCCCGCGGCTCACCGAGGGCAACTACCTCGAACTCGACTTCGGCTACCGCCCGTACACCGGCCGCGAGGCCCAGGTCCGCACGCTGGTCACGCTGGCGCTCGGCGACCAGTTCTTCCACTACGACGGCGAGTGGGACACCCGCATGGCCATCCGCCAGGCGTTTGTCGAGGTGGAAGACCTGTTCGGCACCGGCCTCTTCGCCTGGGTCGGCAGCCGCATGTGGCGGGGCGATGACATCTACCTGCTCGACTTCTGGCCGATGGACGACCTGAACACCCTGGGCGGCGCGGTCGGCTGGAAGCAGGGCAAGACCGAGCTGCACCTGCACTGGGGCGTCAACCGGCTGGGCGAGCAGTACCAGCACCAGGTCTTCCAGGGCCGCGTGCCCTTCCAGGCGCAGATGCGCGACGGGCCCGACCCGTTCTTCGGCGCCACCACGTTCGAGGTGCTCGACCGCCAGCGCACGATCCTCGCGATGCGCGCCGAGCAACGCTACGGCGGCGATGACGGCGCGCTGGGCGTCAAGATCCGGCTGTACGGCGAGTTCCATTACCTGCCCGACGGCCAGCGCACCGACGAGCAGGATCTCGACCTCAAGCTGCCCCTGCCCGACGACCGCGGCTGGATGCTCGGCGTGCAGGTCGGCCTGTGGAACTTCGGCCCGCGCGCCCACCTGAACACCTGGCTGCGCTACGCCAGCGGCCTCGCCGCCTACGACGAGTTGGCGGTGCCCTACGGCGTCAACCGCGACAGCCGCGCCGTCGACGCCGACGAAGTGCGCATCGCCGTCTCGGGCAACTACGAGATGGACGCCTTCGCGGTCATGTTCGGTGGCTACGCCCGCCTGTTCTGGGATGCCGACGTCAACGAAGCGGACTTCGACGACCGCCAGGAGGCCGCCTTTGCGGTGCGCCCGATGCTGCGCCTCGGCATGTTCACGCCCGGCGTCGAAGCCTCGATGCAGATCAGCCGGCCGAACGGGCTCGACCCGCAGACCGACCGGCAGGACGTCGCCCGGGTGACGCAGCTCGCGCTCATCCCGGCGCTGACGCTGGACGACGACGCGGGCAGCTACTCGCGCCCGCAAATCCGCTTCATCTATGCGGTCTCGCTGCTCAATCAGGCGGCGCTCGACCGCTACTCGGTGCGCGACCCGCGCTCGACGGAAGACGTGGTGCACTTCGTCGGCGTGCGCGCCGAGTGGTGGTTCGGCCGCGGGGGAGGCTACTGATGCGATTTCCGAAGTTTCCCGCCGCCCTGATCCTGGCCGCCGGGCTCGGCTCATGCGTCACGGTCGACACCGAGATGCCGCACGAGACGCTGGTCACCGACTGGCGCGACGAGATCATCTATCAGGTGATGATCGACCGCTTCGAAGACGGCGACCCCAGCAACAACTACAACGTCGACTACTTCGACGAGACGTCCTACCACGGCGGCGACTGGCAGGGCCTGATCGACCGGCTCGACTATATCGAGGCCCTCGGCGTGACGACGCTGTGGATCAGCCCGGTGGTGCGCAACGTCGAAGAGGACGCCGGCTTCGCCAGCTATCACGGGTACTGGACGCAGGACTTCCTCAAGGTCAACCCGCACTTCGGCGACCTGTCGAAGCTTCAGGATCTGGTGCGTGAGGCCCACGCCCGCGGGCTGAAGGTGGTGCTCGACATCGTCACCAACCACGTCGGGCAGGTCTTCTATTACGACATCAACCGCAACCGGCAGCCCGACATCGTCTTCTACGGCGGCGGCGGCGCGGGGCAAGGCTCGCAGGCCGACAACGCCGGCAACCAGGGCTCGCGGCTGCGGCGCGTGAGCGAATGGGACCCGGAATACGATTACCGCGGCATTCAGGCGTTCACCTCGCTCGGCGAGAACGGGCCGGCGCCGGTGGTCTTTGTCGAGTCCCCCGAGATCAACCGCACGCCGCCAAACCCGCCCGGCTTCCAGAACCCGCTCTGGTACAACCGCAAAGGCCGCGTCACCGTCTGGGAAGACGAGTGCCAGTGCTTCAACGCCTGCGACGGCAGCTGCGACGGCCTCTACAACCCGTACAAGAACGCCTGCACCTGGGATTGCTGGGGCCGCCTGCGCGAGCAGGAGAAGCTCGGCGACTTCCCCGGCGGCCTCAAGGACCTCGACACCGAGCGCGATGACGTGCGGCAGGCGCTGATCCGCGCCTTCCAGTACTGGCTTGAGGTGGGCGACTTCGATGGCTTCCGCATCGACACGCTCAAGCATCAAGAGACCGGCTTCTTCGACCTGTTCGCCCCGGCGATGCGGGCCCACGCCAAGAAGCTGGGCAAGAAGAACTTCTTCATGTTCGGCGAGGCGTTCGACGGCAAGGACTTCCTGCTCGGCGAGTACACCCACGGCACCGGCGTCGACTCGGTGTTCTACTTCTCGGCCAAGTACCAGATCTTCGACGATGTCTTCGGCCGCGGCGGCCCCACCGCCAACGTGAAGTCGCTGTACGACGGCCGGCGCGCGATGCAGCGGTACGGCCCGCCGAGCGATGGCTCGATGCGGCCGCGCTACAACGACCAGCCCAAACCCGATGGCCCGACCGACGCCGAGGGCAATGGCCTCAACAGCCAGCAGCTCGTGGTGCACTTCATGGACAACCACGACGTGCCGCGCTGGCTCTACAGTTTTCCCGGCGAATACGCGCGCTTCCGCAACGCGCTGGCCTTCCTGCTGACCACCGATGGCATCCCGTGCATCTACTACGGCACCGAGCAGGATCTGGCCGGCGGGCCCGACCCGTCGAACCGCGAAGACATGTGGCAGACGGGCTTTGGCACCGATGGCGAGACCTTCCGCCATGTGCAGAAGATGATCCGGCTGCGCAAGACCTACGCCCCGCTACGCCGCGGCGACCTGCGCTTCGTGCGCACCAGCAACCACCGCGCCGGCGACGCTTCGCCGCCGCCCGACGCCGGCATTCTGGCGTTTGAGCGCAGCTATCAGGGCGAGACCGCGCTGGTCGTCTTCAATACCCATCCGACGCAGACCTCGCGCACCGCCGACGCTGATGGGCCGATGCAGAC
>JAGQJJ010000534.1 GCA_020430675.1 Myxococcales bacterium | reverse complement strand
CCTTGCGGCGCCTCACCGGGCGCCTGCTCGAAGCCCATGGATTGCGGCTGCAACCGCCATGATCGCGCCGCGGTACTGCAAACATATCGGGCCCGCGCAAATCCCTGTAGAATCAGCCGACCGTTCAGGAGAAGCCGATGAGCGAGACCTTCCAGCTGGACATCCACCTTGAGTGCGTCCACCTGGACGACAAATGGCTCTCGCGCGAGGATCTGACCGCCCGCATCACCGCGTGCAGCGAGGGTGACAGCAGCCGTGCCCCGAACCCCACCGCCGACATCTCATGATCACGCTGTTTTTTGTTCTGCTCGCCGCCCCGCCCGCAGGCTCGCTCTCGCTTGACGACGCGCTGCGGCTGGCCGTCGAGCGCGACCCCGACCTGCGCGCCGCCGGCCTGCGCGTTCAGGAGCGCGAGACCGGGGTGGCCGCCGCCGACGGCGCCTTCGATCTGCAGTTGGATGTGCGATTCGCCGCCAGCACCGAGCGGTACACGGGCGATTGGTCGGCGGAGGACATCTTCATCAACGCCGCGCTCTACGCCTCGGTGTCGCAGCCGCTGGTCTGGGGCACCACGCTGCAGGCGAGCCTGAGCAACAGCCGCACGGCCGCCGCCGACAACTTCCTCGACTGCAGCACGTGCTACGTAGAGCGCTTGCAGCTCGCGGTGCGCCAGCCATTGCTTCGCGGCTTCGGTCGGGAGGCCAACGAGGCCCCGCGCCGCGCCGCCGAGCATGCCCGCGACGCGGCGTCCATCGAGCGGCAGCGCATCGCCGAGACAAGCGTTGAGAATATCGTGCGGACCTACGTCGAGCTTGGCCATGCCCGCGCCGAAGCCGAGATTCGGGCCGCCGCGCTGGCCCTGGCGACCGAGCTGCTCGCCGCCACCGACACCCGCATCGAGGTCGGCCAGTCCCGGCCCGCCGATCGCCCGGTGGTGGCCCAGGCCGTTGCCCGCCGCCGTCAGGAGCTGGTTTTCGCCGAGCGCCGCCGGGCCGACGCCGCCGAGGCACTGGCGGTGAAGGTGGGCCTCGACGCGGTGCCTGACGTCGCCCTGCCGCCACCGGCCGCCTTCCCCGACGAGCGCGCCACCGTGCTCAAAGCAGCCCTGGCGCACAGCCCCGAGTTGGCCGCCTACGACGCCGAGGCCAAGCGCCTGCGCGCAGAGCAGGTGCGCCTGGACGACGCCGCCCGGCCGCAGCTCGACGTGACCCTGATCGCCAGCCAGTCCGCCGTCGACGACGGCCTCGGCGGCGTCCTGACCGCGCTGCCCGACAACAATTCCCAATACTACGGCGCCACCCTAGCGCTCACCTTCCCGCCGGCCAATACCACCGCCGAAGCCGAGCAGGCCCGCGGTCGGCTGAGCATGGCCCGCAACGCCGCCGAGCGAGAGTCCCGCGCCGACACCCTGCGCCACGAGGCCGGCGACGCCCTGCGCGCCCTGCGCACCGCCGAGCAAAGCGTCGAGCTCACCGACGAGGTGGCTCGCCTCGCCACCGCGGCGCTCGAAGCGGAGAGCGCCAAGCTCGATCTGGGCCAATCGACCAACCTCGATGTCATCCAGGTGCAGCAGGATCTGGCCGAAGCCCAGCGCATCGCCGCGCGCGCCCGCGCCGACCGCCTGGTGGCCCTCGCCGCCCTGCGCCGCCTCACCGGCCGCCTGCTTGAAGCCCATGGATTGCGGCTGCTGCCGCCATGATCGCGCTCAAATGCGTCAAAATATCGAGGCTGCGCGAATCCGAGTAGTATCAGCCATCCCGTCAGGAGAACCCGATGAGCGAGACCTTCGAGCTGGACATCGACCGCGAGCGCATCCACATGGACGACGAGTGGCTCTCGCGCGAGGATCTCACCGCCCGCATCACCGAGAAGGTCAAGAGCGGCGACTATCGCGTGGCCCGGCTTTCGATGGCGTTGGAGCAGCTCGAAGAGACGCTGAAGAACATCTCCGCCGTCGAGCTGAAGGTCACGCCCGAGGTGCTCTCGACCTACCGCCGCATGGCCGAGTTCGAAGAGCGCCCGCTGGCCATGGTGCTGCGCCGCGCCCTGGTGCACTACCTGGGCTCGGAAGACGCCACCCAGCGCCTCTTCAAGATGCGCCGCGCCGAGAAGGCCGCCGAGGGCTAAGGCTCTGGCAAACAACTACTCGGTGCTGCGGCCGCGATCTCGCGCCCTCGCTTGGCCGAGTCATTGTTTGGCAGATCCTAACCCGAAAAGTGCGTGAGCGAATCTGCTGCGCGTCGCGATCCCACGCCATCTCTGGCCTTGCTCGCTTTCCGGCTGCTCGCCAGACATCCAGTATGGCTCCGCGCCTTCAAGCTCCGCGAGGCCAGATCTGGCGCGGTCTCCCGCCGCTCGCGACGATCGCTCACGCACTTTTCGGGCTAAGGCCAGCCCGCCGTAGTCCTGGGGCCCAGCGATGAGCCCCACCGCCGGGCTGCCCGGGCTGGCCGTCGCCCGCCCGATCAGCGTGCTGATGAGCCTCGCCGCCTTGCTGGTGGTCGGCGTCATCGCCCAACGCGCGCTGCCCGTGCAATTGCTGCCCACCGGCTTCGACCCGCCCTTTCTCTGGGTCTGGGTGCCCACGCTGCCCGCCGCGCCCGCCGACAACGAGCGCGACGTGGCCATCCCGGTCGAAGACGCGCTCGCGACGATGCCCGGCCTGGCCAGCTTCCGCAGCGCCGTGCGCGCCGACGCGGTGAACTTCCGGCTTGAGCTGAGCAACGAGACCGACGTCGACTCCGCGTACCAACAGGTGCGCGACCGCCTCGATCGCGTCACGCCCACGCTGCCCGAAGGCGCCCAGCGCGGCTATATCTGGCGCCACGACCCGAACGGCCGCCCGGTGGCGATCTACGGCGTGGTCTACCCGCCCGGCACCGAAGACCCGCACGAGGTGCTCGACCGCAAGATCGGCCGCGCCATCGAGCGCCTGCCCGGCGTCAGCAGCGTCGAGCTGTGGGGCGTGCCCGAGCGCCAGGTGCGCGTCGAGATCGACGACGGCGCCGCCCGCGCCCACGGCGTCGACCTGGGCCAGCTCGCGCGCAAGCTCGGCGCCGACAACTTCACCCTGGCCCTCGGCGCCATCGAACCCGGCGGCCGCCGGTCGCTGGTGCGCGCCCTCTCGCGCTTCAGCGACCTCGAGACCCTGCGCGCCCTGCCCGTCGCCGAGGGCGTCACGCTCGCCGACGTGGCCACGGTGCACTTTGCGCCCGATCCCGAGCCGGTGATCAACCGCATCGACGGCCGCAACGCCGCCACGCTGGCCATCTTCAAGGAGTCGACGGCCAATACCATCGAGGTCAGCGCCCTGGTCGCCGCCCGCCTCGACGCGCTGATGACCGGCGATCCCGAGCTGCAAGGCTATGAATCGACGCCGTTTTTCGACCAGGGCGCGTACATCGACCGCTCGATCGACGAGCTTCAGACCTCGGCGCTGATCGGCGGCCTGATCGCCGTCGCGCTGCTCTTTGCCTTCCTGCGCTCGGTCGGCATGACCTTCATCGTCTCGGTCGCCATCCCGCTCTGCCTGCTCAGCACGCTGATCGTGCTGTATTTCAACGGCGACTCACTCGACGTGATGTCAATGATGGGCCTGATGCTCTCGGTGGGCATGGTCATCGACAACGCCATCGTGGTGCTCGAGAACATCGACCGCCACCGCGCGCTCGGCTCGCCCATCCCCTCGGTGTCAGGCGCCCGCGAGGTCTCGCTGGCCATCACCCTGGCCACGCTGACCACCATGGTCGTCTTCCTGCCGCTCATCCTGCTCGGCGGCGAGCCGATGCTCTCGTTCTACCTGGGCAAGATCGGCTTCCCGGTCTGCTACGCGCTCGGCGCGAGCCTCTTCGTGGCGCTGGTCTACATCCCCGCCGGGGCCCACGCGCTGGGCCGTCGCACCGGCCGCAAGCCGACCGCCTCGTCGTTTCGCTGGTTGCAGACGCTCTA
>JAGQJJ010000533.1 GCA_020430675.1 Myxococcales bacterium | reverse complement strand
TAATCTTCACCGCCGCCGGCTGCCCGCTGACGAGGTGCACGGCGCGCATGACCGTCGCCGTCGCGCCTTGCGCGACCTCTTCGATCAGCTGAAACGGGCCGATCACCCGGTCGGGGCGGCCCGTGGTCATGGCCGGGCGGGGCCCCAGCGGCTGTCACAGGCCGGTCCGGGCAGGCCGTCGTCGGCGCGCTGCTCGGTCCACATCGAGATCGGGCCGTTGACCCTGCCGGCGAAGGGATCCGCCACGGCGCCGCCCGGATCGCGCACCTCGAAGTGCAGGTGCGGGGCAAATGAGCGGCCGCTGGAGCCGACGAGGCCGATCGGCGTGCCACAGCCGACCACGTCGCCGACCCGCACCGAGACGCTGCCTTGCATGAGATGGTAGTAGCGGCTCTGCCAGCCGTTGGCATGCGCGATGTCAACGCGATTGGGCACCATGGGATTGCCATCGCATGACACCGCGAAGTCTTGCGTGTTGCCATGACAGCGGTCGTAGTTGCCATCGTCGGCGCGCACCACGGTGCCCCCCGCCGCGGCGATGACCACCGCCGAGCCGGCGTCCATGCGGGTGAAGCCGCCGTCGAGCGGGAAGTCGCTGCCGTGGTGCTCGTCGTAGCAGAACGGGAAGTGGCGGCCATCGTAATCGGTGCAGACGATGGGGTCGCCGGCGGCCGGGTCGTGGTCGACGCCGAAGAAGAGGCCGGGGTGAATCCAGCGGCGGTCGGTGGGCGCGACGGGGAAGGCGAAGCGCGGCGTGTCGCCGACCGTGGGCGGGGGGCCGGCGTCGGGCGGCGCGGCGTCGGCCGGCGCGGCGTCGGCGGCGGCGTCGAGCGGCATGCCATCGGGCGGCGCCTCATCGCTCGGCGGGCCATCGGTGCCTGGCGAGGCGTCCGGCGTGACCGCCGCCCCATCGGGCGCGGCGTCTGCGGTGGCCTCGTCGCCCGAGCCCGACGGGGTGCACGCGCACATCAAGAGGGTGAGGACTGCTCTGCGCAACACGCCTCACTCTGCCACGGTGCCTCGATTCGGGGCAATCGCGACGACGGGCCTCGCCACCTGCCATCGCCGGGCGCGAAGTCGGTGTCCCCCGGGACTTTGCCAGTCACTGACCATGAAGCACCGCGCATGGCATGCCCGCGCGTCGATGCGGTCAGCGTTCGCCCACCGTGGTGGCAAAGGCGTCGAAGCCCGCTTCGGTCAGCGCGCGCACGACGCGCTCGGGGTGCTCGCGCGTGAGCGCGACGATGGCCCCCCCGCAGCCCGCGCCGGTCAGCTTGGCGCCGACCGCGCCGGCGCGGCGGGCCAGGGCGACCATCTGCTCGTTGGCGGGGCTGCTGACCCCGCAGGCGTTCAGGTAGCCGTGGTTCAGATCGAGCAGCGCGCCAAGCAGGTCGAGGTCGCCGCCGACAAGCGCCTCGACCCCCGCTTCAGCCACCTCGCCGATGGCATCGAAGAGGCGGTCATAGAGCGCCGGGTGGGCCTGCACGCGGGCCCGCAGCCGGGCCACGGCCTCGCGCGTGGTGCCTTCGCGGGGCGTCCACGCGACGACGACGGGCAGCGGATCGGCCAGCAGAATCGGGGTGATGCGCGCCGTGGCGCCCCGCTGGTAGCGCAGGCAGCCGCCATGGGTGACCACGGTGTGATCGAGCCCGCTGGGGGTGCCATGAAAGACATGCTCGACCTGATCAGCGGCAGCCAGAACGCCCGCGTCATCGAGCGGCTGGCCCTTCCACGCCGCCAGGGCGCGCACGATGGCGACCCCGAACGCGGCGCTGCTGCCGAGGCCGACGCCGAGGGGCAGCTCGCCGTCCAGCGTCAGCGCCACCGGTGCGTCGGCGGGCAGGTCCACCGCGGTCAACGCCGCCGCAAAACCCCGGGCCACCGCGTCGAACTCGCGCCGGTCGCCGTGCGGCCGCACGGTCAGGCCGCCGCGCCCCCAACTCGGGATGCGCAGCACCGGGCCGCTGTCGCTGGACTCGGCCGTGGCCCCGAGCCCCCGTCCGAGCGCGGCGGCGACGGCGGGGCGGCCATAGACCACCGCGTGCTCGCCGAAGAGCACGACCTTTCCCGGCGCGGCCGCGGTGGCGATATGATCCTTCATGCGCGCTCTCCACCGCCGTGTAGGTCGGTCGCTTGCAGGTGCGCCAACGCCCGCCGCGCCGCTGCCTCGCCGATCTCGCCGCCGAGCACCAGCGCCTCGGCCACGCGATCGACCCACTCGCCCTCGGCACCTGCGGCCAGCGCCACCTGCCGCGCGTGCAGGCTCATATGGCCGCGCTGGATGCCTTCGCTGGCCAGCGCCTTGAGCGCGCCGAAGTTCTGCGCGAGGCCGACCGCGGCCATGACCATGGCCAGCTCGCGGGCGTCGTCGATGCCCAGAATGCGCCGGCAGACCTGCACCGCCGGGTGCACGCGCGTCGAGCCACCCACGGTGCCGACGGCGAGAGGCAGATCGATGAAGCCATGCAACAGGCCGCGCTCGTAGCGCCACTCGGTCAACGAGGTGTAGCGCCCGCTGCGGGCGGCATAGGCATGGGCGCCGGCCTCGACGCCGCGCCAGTCATTGCCGGTGGCGATGGCAACGGCGTCGATGCCATTCATGATGCCTTTGTTGTGGGTCGCCGCGCGATAGGGATCGATCGCCGCAAAGCGCCAGGCCTGCACGATGCCTTCGGCGACGTCGGCGCCCTCAAAACCGCGCCCGGCGAGCGCCGCGTCGGGCACCGCGCACCAGGCGCGGGCGCAGCGGCGGTCGGCCAGATTGCTCAAGATGCGCAGGCAGACGCGGCCGCCGGTCAGCGCCTCGACCAGCGGCGCGACGCCCTCGGCCATGGCATTGACCGCGTTCGCCCCCATGGCATCGACGCAGTCGACCAGCAAATGCAGCACCAGCATGGGATAGGGCGCGCCGAAGGGACGCACCTCGATGTCATGCGCGCCGCCGCCGCGCGCGGCCAGGCTGGGGTGCACGGCGTTGGCCCGGGCCAGCAATTGCGCCCGCGCGCCCTCAAGCGCCGCCGTGGCGGCCTCCATATCGGGCACGTCGACCACCTGCACCTGCGAGATCATCACCGAGCGGTCGGCCTCGGCGCGGAAGCCGCCGGCGGCAAAAACCAGCCGCGCGATATGGCTCACCGCGGCGACCACCGACGGCTCTTCAACCACCATCGGCACCGCGTAGTCATGGCCGTTGACCCGAAAATTGAGCCCCAGTCCGATGGGCAGGCCGAAGACGCCGACGCAGTTTTCCACCATCTTGTCGGCGCGATGGCAGTCGAGGCTGCCCGGCTCGCGCAGCACCGCCAGCTCGTCGTCGGTCAGCCCGAAACGCGCCTGCAGCTCGGCGTGCCGCGTGGGCAGGTCGAGGCGGTAGAACCCGGGGATGCGCGACCGACTCGTCACTTGCCAGCCCCCTGGCTCAACCACGCGCTGAGACGCGGCCCGATGACCCGCGGCGCCGTGCGCAGTTCGGTGGGTCGGCGGCAGCCGGTCAAGGCCATCACCATGCGAATGCCTTGAATCAGGGTCTCAAGGAAGGCCCGGGCCCCATCGGCGCCATCGTTGACAAAAGCTTGCAGCACCGGCCGCGCGCAGCCGGCCACGTCGGCGCCCAGCGCCAGGGCCTTGCCGGCGACGAGGCCATCGCTGATGCCGCCCGAGGCGATGACCTGCGGGCCGATGCCCGCCGCCAGCCCTGTCGCCGCCGCGGTGGGAAGGCCCCAATCGGCGAAGAGATGCCCCAGATCGGCCATCGCGCCCCTGGCCCGCAGCGCCTCGACCTTGATCCACGAGGTGCCGCCCGAGCCGCTGACATCGACCGCGCGCACACCGGCCGCGTGTAGGCGCCGAACGACCTTGGGCGAGAGTCCGGTGCCGCATTCTTTGACCAGCACTCGCCCGTCGAGCGCGTCGACGAGGCGCGCGATGGTCTCGTAGCCGCCGCGAAAATCGG
>JAGQJJ010000532.1 GCA_020430675.1 Myxococcales bacterium | reverse complement strand
CGCCGGGGCCGGCGCGGTGCCGCCGAGCTTGCTGCCCGGCGCGGGCGTTGCGCTCAGCTTGCTGCCCGCCGGCGGCGCGGCCCGCGTCGGATCGACCTGCTTGATGTAATCCTCGATGCGGCTGTTGAGCCGCGCGAGCTGCTTGGGCTGATCGGGGCCGGTGGCGGCCATGATCTCATCGTGCTCGCTCTGAAAACCGGCGAGCTTGGTCATCACCGCGTCGCGCATCATCAGGTTCTTGGCCGCGATGACCTCGATGGTGTCCTTGTTCTTGCGGAAGCGGTTCTCCTGCGACTCGACCGTGGTCGAGCACGCCAGCAGGCACCCGCAGAGCAGCATCCAGGCGATGCCGCGCAGCCACACGAATCCATTGGGCTTCAACATCTTGCTCCCCCCAGGTCTCTCAGTTGAGATCCTCATCGCCGTACACCTGCTTCTCCAGGTCATCGGCGTACCGCGCCACATAGAACACCGCGCGCGTCACCTCTTCGGCGTCGGCGCTCTCGATGAGCTGCGTCTCGACCAGAATCACATTCCGATCGCGCACCGCAAGCGCGCCGTAGGCCAGGTCGGCGTTGAGCCGCAGCAGGTAGTACGGGTCGCCGATGCCCGAGACCTCGCAGATCACGCTCCAGATGAAGGCCATCGGCCGCCCATCGGGGTCGCGGCCGGTGTGGATCTGCACCACCTGCGTGCGTCCCTGCGTCGTGGCGACCTCGATCTTGAAGGCCCCCGGCTGCGTGCGCACCATCGGCCAGCCCCGATAGCTCGCGATCTGCTGCACCAGCATGTCGATGTTCATCCGCCTCTCCTCACCACCGGACGTCCTCCCGCCGGCCCCGGCAGCGTACAGGCTCTCACCGCGGTTGTGTACCGTCTGTCAGGACTGGATTTCGCGCACCCGGGCCACCAGCTTCTTCGCCGGCGCCCGCTGCCGCAGCATGCTGCGCAACAACGGGTCGTGCAGCGCCCGAGCGAGCGCGCCGAGCAGCCGCAGATGCATCTCGCCGCTCGGGCAGAGCAGCACGCAGACGGTCTCGACCGGCTTGTTGTCGTAGGCGCCCCAGTCGATCGGCTTGTGCAGCAGCGCCACGATGACCCGCGGCCGCTCGATGCCCGAGAGCTCCTGCGCGTGGGGGTGGGGCAGGGCGATGCCGTCGCCGACCCCGGTGCTGCCGAGCGCCTCGCGGGCCCGCAGCAGCGCCAGCAGCTCTTCGCGGTTGCAGCTCGACGGCAGCTCGGCGGCGCGGATGATGGCCTCGATCGCCGCGTCGGGCGTCGCCGCGTTGATGCCCAACAGCACGCCGCCACGGTCGATGGCCGCGCCCAGATCGCACTCGTCGACCGCGGCCTGCACCTCGGGCTCGGGCTCGGACGGCGCACGGGCCAGCATGCGGCGGTGATAGGCGTTGATGACCTGCCGGCGCGAGAGCAGGCCCACGAGGCGGGTCGAGTCCTCGCCGTCGACCACCACCAGATCATCAAAGCCGCTCGCCGTCATCCGCCCGATGGCGGTGTACAGCGTGTCGGCCTCGGTGACGGTCAGCGCCGGCGATTGAAAGTCGTGGGCGATCAGCAGGGTATCGACGCCTGACTCGGCCAGCGTGCGCCGCAGTTGCAGCCCGTCGACCACGCCGCAGAGGCGGCCGGTATGCGGGGTGATGATGGGGAAGACCGCCTGCGCCGTGTGCGCGAAGCGGTCGACCAGCTCGCGCAGCGGCAGCTCGGGCGGCACGGTCACCACCTTCGCCCCGGGGTCGAGCGCGTCGCGCACCCGCACGCGGTCGAGCACCGCGCCCATCATGTCGGACAGCCGGAACGGCGCGTCGAGGCGGCTGTGCACCTGCTCGTTGAACAGCGTGGTCTTGCGCGTCAGCAGCCAGGCCAGCGTGCAGACCCACAGCGCCGGCACGATGAGGCGATAGCTGCCCACCAGCTCCGAGACCATGATCACGGTGCTCAGTGGCGCGTTTGAGACCGCCGAGAAGAAGCCGGCCATGCCCACCACCACAAACGCCGCCGGGTGGATGCCGAGGCCGGGCGCCAGATCGGCGGCCACGGTGCCCACCGCGCCCCCGATGGCGCCGCCGATGACCAGCGAGGGCGCAAACAGGCCGCCCGCGCCGCCTGAGCCGGCGGTCAGCACGCTGGTGATCATCTTTGCGCCGGCCAGCAAGAGCAGCAGCGTCGGCCCCGCGCTGCCGTCGAGCGCCAGCGTGACGATGTCATAGCCGCTGCCCAGCGCGTGCGGCACGAAGATGCCCACGATGCCCACGCCCAGGCCGCCGACCGCCGGTCGCAGCCAGAGTGGGATCCGGGGCGCCTGGCCGATGCGCACCTTGACCCGCAGATACAGGTGGATGAAGCCATGGGCCGCGATGGCCAGCGCCAGCGCCAGCGCCAGATAGGCGATGAGCTGCGCGCCGTCGGCGAAGTCGACCGCCGGCATGGGGAACAGCGGCGCCCAGCCGCGGATGCCGCCGTAGACCGCGTGGGCCACCGTCGAGGCGATGATCGCCGGCACGAGCACCTCGTGCTCGATGTCCATCTGGCTGTAGAGCACCTCGGCGGCGAAGATGGCCGCCGCCATCGGCGCGTGAAAGACGGCGCCGATGCCCGCCGCGCAGCCGGCCATCACCAGCACGCGGCGCTCGGTCGGGGTCAGCTTGAAGACGTGGGCGAACCACCCGCCGATGCCGGCGGCGATCTGGCCGATGGGCCCCTCGACGCCCGCCGAGCCGCCGGTGCCGAGCGTGACCACGCTGGCGATGGCCTTGACCAGCGGCACGCGCCGCCGCATCTCGCCGCGATGGCGCAGGTAGACGTCGATGACGTGGCCGATGCCCGGGCCCATCGCCTCGGGCGCCAGCCGCGAGCAGACCAGCCCGGCCAACGCGGCGCCGGCGGCGGGCAGCAAGAGCAGCCAAAGGCGCGAGAGCGGCGGCCACTCGATCGAGCCGGCCATGGGCCCGACCAGCGGGTCGAGCATCAGGCTGCTCAGCCAATGCACCGCCGACTCGAAGTCGACCGCCGCGAGGCCGGCGGCCACCCCCAACAGGCCGTAGATCGCCAGCAGGCGGCCGAGGAAGCGCGCCTCGCCGCGCGATGCGACCAGCCAGCCAGAATCGGCCGATTCCGCCATCCACCGCCTCCGAACCACGCCTTGCGCGACGCGGTGTCAGCCCCTGTAAGGGCGCCCCGACTCGCCGGGCGCTAGCCTCAAAACAGGTCGCGACGCAAACGCCCGGGGGCTCGGGCGGATGCATCATGCCACAGCGCGCTCAGGCGGGCGCTGCGGCGCTGACCGCTCCCCCCACCGGGCCTGCTGGTCGACGTCCCGACCACCGTGCCCTCAGCGGTGCGCTGCGCCGTTGACAAGTCGCGCTTGTTCGCGGCGTCGCTGGCGGTGTTCTGTCGCTCCGCGACCGGCCTGCCAGCGACGTTGCGTCCTTCGCGCTCTGGAGGCCAACGGGCTTGCGCACCGTTGGCTGGCGCTGGCGCTCGCCACTCCCCGCGGGCGCCGGCGCCGTTTTTTGACAGCCGCGCGCCGGGCCTCTCAAGCTTTGCCGGCCATGCCCGCCGACCCGCCGCCCACCGAGCGCCGCCGCTTCATCGCCCTGCTCTGCGCGCAGGCGGTGCTGATGGCGCTGTGGTTCGTGTGGACGCTTTATGGCTTCACCCGGCTCGCGGCGACGCACGGCGACGAGTTCACCGCGCTGGTCTACGATCGTTACCTCGGCGCGTTGGTGCTCGACCACCTGCGCGTGGTGCCCGCCTACCTGATCGTGGGCGCCGTGGCAACGATCCTGCTCTTTCCGTTCGTGCATCGCTGGCCGACGCTGGCCGGGCTGGCGGCGCGCACGCTGCCCCACCGCCGCCTGTTGCGCTTCGCCGCAGGCCTGTTCTTCGCCGACCTCGCGCTGCGCCTGTGCTCGCTCGGGCCTTTTCTCGGTCAT